>JAISKS010000050.1 GCA_031260825.1 Bifidobacteriaceae bacterium | reverse complement strand
CAAATAAAATTCTTATATATTTATTAATTGGTCGTGGTGTTATAGCTATTCCTGAATTATATTTCGCTTTAACATATAATGAAACTGCAAGTCTAGAACTGTTCCTTTCTGATATTGCTGCTGCTCTATTTTTTGGTGTTTTCTTTCTTGTATCTTTCCTTATTACAAAAGGTGGATTAGGAATGGGCGATGTTAAATATATTATTATCGCAGGTTTATATGCCGGTATGCCTATCACTTTCTTGGCAATAATTATCGGACTTACACTTTCATTTTTCATAAGTATTTATGCTCTTTCTACAAAAAAATTAGAACGTACAAGTGCTCTTCCAATGATACCATTTTTGGCAGCCGGACAAGTACTAGCTACTATTCTTAATATATCTGGAATTGTTGGCTAGGCAAAAATTATGACTTTAAATAATCCTACAAAACTTATTGTATTAGATGTTGATGATACAACTTTGCATCCTGAAGGATTGGATACGATTTCTCTAGGTTGTAATCGTGAAGTTTATGACAAAATTGTAGCACTTACAACTCGTGCAATGAATGGAGAAATGACATTCGAAGAGTCTCTTGATGAGCGCGTTGGATATTTACAGGGCTATGATTATAAAAAAGCAATTGATTATGCAGCAAGCATAATTGCACCATCTCCAGGTGCTGTAAAACTTCTTACTACTCTAAGCGAAGCTGGTTGGGCAATAGGACTTTGCTCAGGTGGATTCTATGATATTATCGATATAATTGTTGAAAAATATAATTTACCTGTAGACTTTATTATGGCTCAAAGTTTCATTACTGCTATTTTTGACGATCCTACTAAAGACGACAAAGGACGCATTCAGCGCTTCACTGGTGGATTCCAAAAACCTATTGTTGATGGTACTAAAAAATTAGAAATGATTCAACAATGGGCCTCTGATTTAGGAATATCTCAAGAAAATACTGTTGCAATAGGCGACGGAAATAATGACATTGAGATGACTACTTGGGCAGGACTCGGAATTGGTTTTAATCCTAAAAAGACACTTGCAGAAAAAGTTGATGCTTGCGTTTATGATGATTTAAGCGGCGCGCTTGAATTTATAAAAATCTAAATCGCGCTGTCATTCCATTGTCATTCCTGCGCCAGTTAATGGCGAGCCCGCTCGACCAGGAATATACTCCTGCTGTCATTCCTGCGAAAGCAGGAATCTAAATATTAGTATATAATACACCTTACGATAAAAAAGGGGCTATTATGAATACAAATAAACTACTCTCAATTGAGATACAAACAACAGGACTTGATTTTGAAAAAGATAATATAATTCAGATTTGCGCTGTAAAAAGAGAAGAAAAACTAAGCGCAAATTTGCTGGATATAAACCTATTTGGTATGGTTCCTAATATCGAAGAATATCAAACAAATGAATGGTATTTATTAGCTTCTGTAAAGATAAATGAAGATGCGAAAAACATTAATAAATTAAACGATAATGTAATCAGATATTTCGGGAAAAACTCCGTAGACTCATTAATTAATTTTCAAAAATACTTAACAGAAAACATAAAAAATAATTTTATATTAGTTGCGTATAATGCAATTTTTGATTTAGGCTATATTAATTATTCACTTTCAAAATTAACAAAATATGATTTGCGTGGTATTAAACAAAATATTTTAGATGTCTATCTACTCGATAAAATACTAGATTCTATCTCACAAAAAAGTACCTTTAATAATGTAAAAAATAAATATAAAGTTAATTCCGTAAATAGTTCTGACGGGATGTATAAAGCTTTTGATTGTATAACGGTACTATTACGTATGACGAAAAAATTCCCTACATTTTTTAAATATTCTATACAAAAATTATTTGATTTACAATTATCGATGTATTATGAAATTAGCAAAAAAAGAGTATATAATTTATATAGACCAATATGGCCAGGATTTTAGGAGATAACATGTCGGATATTAACATAATTAGAAAAGATTCAAGAACTACAGATCAATTAAGAGATATTAAAATTACTACAAATTCATTTGGTGGGGGAGAGGCAAATGTTCTTGTAGAATTTGGAAATACAAAAGTTTTATGTATCGCGACAGTTGAAACAAAACTTCCTAAATGGCGCGAAAGATCTGGACTTGGCTGGGTTACAGCTGAATATGCAATGCTTCCTAGAGCTACAAATGATAGAAATAGACGCGAATCTGTTGCAGGAAAAGTGTCAGGAAGAACTTCGGAAATCTCTAGATTAATTGGTAGAAGTTTACGCGGAATTGTTGATTTCAAAAAACTTGGCGAGAATATGATTACTGTAGATTGCGATGTTCTTCAGGCTGATGGCGGTACCCGCACGGCTTCTATAACTGGGGGATATGTAGCACTTTATCAGGCTGTAAAATATTTAGAAAATGGAGGATTTCTTCCTCGCGGAGTTGTAGCAGATGACGTTCTAAAAGATCAAGTTGCTGCGATAAGTGTTGGCGTTGTGGATGGCGCGCCTATGCTCGATTTATGTTATAC
>JAISKS010000065.1 GCA_031260825.1 Bifidobacteriaceae bacterium | reverse complement strand
CAACTTTAATTTTATCAGCTTCTGCAAGTTCTTGAGCAGCGGCGCGCTGACGTTGAGCGGCATTAATATCATTCATAGAAGCTCTAACTTTTTCATCAGGATCAATTTCTGTGATAAGTGCTTTAAGAATAATAAAACCGAATTTGCTCATTTCTTCAGTGATAATTTCCTGAACAGTTTTGGCAATATCATCTTTTTTCTCGAATGCATCATCAAGTGTAAGGCCAGGAATCGCAGAACGAATCGCATCCTCAACATAAGCTTTAATTTGAATTTCAGGCTTATTTAGCTTATAAAAAGCCTCTACGATATTATTTGGATCGATGCAATATTGAACAGGTACTTGAACATTAACAAATACATTATCTTTAGTTTTAGTTTGAATCATATTGTCAAGCTGAAGAACTCGTAGTGATGGACGTCCCGCGATTTGGTCAACAATAGGTATACGCACATGGATACCAGGCTGAGATACTTTAACGAATTTTCCAAAACGTTCAACCATCGCAACATGCTGCTGCTCAACTGTGTAAAGTCCTGCTGCAGCTATAATAATTAATAAAACAATAATTGTGATTGCCATATTCGCTCCCTTATTTTAATATTAGTATAGCATAATTATATTATTTTTGATAATTAATTATTTTCTGATATAATACATTTGACTAGCGGATGGCCGCGTGGATTATATTCACGAGGAAAGTCCGGGCTACATAGAGTATGGAGATGGGTAACGCCCACCTAGATTGTATCGCTTCGGCGAGGCATTCTAAGGACAAGTGCCGCAGAAAATTACCGCCAATTTATTGGTAAGGGTGAAAAGGCGAGGTAAGAGCTCACCGGGTGCCTGGTGACAGGTATCGCGAAGGTAAACTCCTCCAGTAGCAAGTTCAAATTTCGGGTACGTTACTCGCGAGGTTTGTTTCGACATTCCAGCCCGATGGTAGAATGCTTGAGGCGCGGAGTAATTCGCGTCCTAGATAGATGGTCATCGACTAATTTATTAGTTACAGAACCCGGCTTATAGCTAGTCACTTGAATTTTATATATTTTTCCGCGAGAAATTGGTGAGAGGCGAAAACTTCTGATTTTTGGCATAGTATAAACTTTGCAAAAAACTCTTGTTTATGGTACTATTAATATATGAACAAATCAGATTTTACATTAGTGATAGACACTAGCGAAGGTACGAGCATAGGCCTGTTTGAGGGCGAAACTCTTATAAAATCAAATCACTCTGATACGAAAAACTCGCAAGTAGAAACGTTAGCAAACTCAGTAAAATCTGTAATAGAAGGCATTACAAATTTAAATAAAATCATCGTTTCACCTGGTCCTGCGCGCTTCACGGGACTTCGTGCTGGGATAAGTTTTGCCGAGGCGCTTGCAATGGGGGTTCATAGCGAAACGTATGCTGTACCATATTTAAAGGCAGCGTCTAATGTGCTCTCAAGCGCCAATGGGATTCAAACAATTACGACGCTTTTTGCGCGAAAAAATTTGCAGTATTATTATAATCCGCTGAATGATGAATTTGAGATCGCAAGTCCTGAAGATATAGAGAATTTGGGTAAAAAATTTGAAGCGAAAATCGCCGATGCAGAGCTTACGCGTTCGACTGAACTTGCCGATGAGGTATTAAAAGAAATGTACCGATTATCGCTGGATTTATCACCTGTAACGCAAATCGAACCTAATTATTTACGTCCGCCTGATGTGTATTAAAATAATTGAGTGCACAGATTTGCAGCCTTATCTGAGCGATATTTTAAAGATTGAAAAACTGGCTTTTACTTATGATGCATGGAGCAAAAATACTTTTGAAAATCTTGCAAATTCGGATTCAATGCATATAATTATTGCGATAAATTCTCAAAATAAATTAATTGGCTATTTGATTTATCAAGAAACTTTAGATTTTTTCCATATTCAAAATCTTGCAGTTGCTGAGTGTTTTAGGGGGCAAGGCGTAGCACGTGGATTATTAGAAAAATTATATGGTACAAATCTTGAAGGTAAAGACCCATCATTTTCAGCTACAAATCTTGAGGAGAAAATTCCTATATTTTTAGAGGTCGCAGTGAATAATTTGCCTGCGATAAAATTATATGAAAGCGCAGGTTTTGAGATTCTCGAGAAAAAGAAAAAGTACTATAATCCGCCCGGAATCGACGCACTCGTTATGCGAAAAAACTTTTAGATGCGAAAAAGTTTGTAGCTATGAGAAAAACCGCGCAAAATCTGCGTAAAATAAATGCTTAGATGGAGAGAAAACGCATAAATAAAACCGCGCAAAATCAGTGCAAAATAACCGCGCAGATATTCAATAATTTATAATTTATAAATCAACTCATCAATTTCAAATTTTGAAACTGCCTGATTATATCTATTCCATTCATCTGTTTTATTGCTAATGAAATAGTCAAAAATCTTTTCTCCAAGCACTTTTGCCATAAACTCAGAGTTTTGAAAATAATTCAAAGCTTCACGAAGAGTTTGTGGAAGTGGCTTAATACCAAGGGCTTTTCTCTCAATCTCTGTAAGGGCATTCGCATCATTATTTGCTTCTGCAGGAAGTTCGAGACCGCGATTTATTCCATCAAGTCCGGCTGCAAGAATAGCAGCGTAGGCTAAATACGGATTTGCTGAACTATCGATTGAACGAATTTCTACGCGAGCAGAAAGTTTATCATTAGTAGTTAATGGCACTCTGAGCAAAGATGAACGATTATTATGTCCCCAAGATACGAAACTAGGTGCCTCTGCGCCTGCCCAAAGACGTTTATACGAATTAACAAATTGATTTGTAACAGCTGAAATTTCTAATGCATGATCAAGTATTCCCGCCATAAATTGTCGCGCTAATGGACTTAATTTATAGAAACCACTTTGCTCATCATAGAACATATTTTCACCATTTGAAAACAGAGTGAAATGGGTATGCATACCGCTTCCAGGCGCATCATCAAGAGGTTTAGGCATAAAGCTTGCGACGACATTTGACTCAAGCGCGATTTGTTTAACAACTGTTCTAAATGAAATTATATTATCAGCAGTTTGTAACACATTATTTAAATGCAAATCAATTTCGTTTTGACCAGCACCGGCTTCATGATGTGAAAGCGCAACAGGAATATCCATTTCTTCAAGAGTAGTAATGGCATCTTTACGAAAGTCGATTGCCTTTGAGCGAGCAAGCTGATCATAGTATCCACCGCGATCAATAGGCTCTAAATTCTCTGGAAAATTTTCAGAGTTTTTGAATAGATAAAACTCGATTTCTGGATGTACCATAATTTCATATCCAAGAGATTTATATTGATTCACTATATTTGTTAAAACCGCTCTAGGGTCAGTGTTTGTCGGAGAACCATCAGGTGCTACAATTTCTGCAAACATTCTTGCAGCGCCATTATTTCCGCCGCGCCAAGGAAGTACCTGAAATGTATCGAGATTTGGCTTTAGAAGCATATCAGATTCACTAATTCGAGAAAGTCCTTCAACACTTGAACCATCAAAAGCAATGCCATTATTTATCGCAGATTCAAGCTCAGCAGGCGCAATCGCTATTGATTTAAGTGAGCCAATAACATCAGTAAACCAAAGGCGAATAAAACGAATATTTCGCTCTGTGATCTGACTGATTATAAAATCTTTTTTTGCATTATTTGTTTCATCTATTATATTCATTTAGCCTCCATATCTTTTTCTCGCTGGTTATATAACTCGTATCCATTTTGTATTATTTGGTTGAAAACATCTTTATCTTTATTTTTTGTACCATATAAATTTATAAATTTGTTTTGTAAAGAATCATCAGATCCACATATTCCAAAAGCAATTAGTACTGAACAACTTCCTGATTCAACATCAGATTCGAAAGACTCTTCATCATTATTTAATTGAAAAATTACGCCGTCATGATTACATTCTGAAATTAATTTATCATTATTATATTCATCTTTGATATCATTAAAAGCCTCAAATAAAGCTTTACCCATGAATTTTGGTAATATATATGTGTAAGATGAGGTTTTGAAAATACAAGTATTATAAGCTAATGTAAACAAATTTTTTGTTTGTTTTATGTCAGATTTTGAAAGTTGCAAATCAAATAGTTGGCCTGTGTTTACTTGAGTTTTCGTTGCACAATATACATCATTCAATTTTGTCACAGCAACAAATTTTTTATCTTCAGTATATGATTCTAATTGCTTATTAGCTTCCAAAAATAATTCGTCTGCATAAGCGGCATACATATCACCAATGATTATTGCTTCATTAATTGAATTTTTCGCCCACATTGATTTTTCTCCGCGACGAGATGTATCGCCATCAATAATATCATCATGAATCAATAAATAATTTTGAAGATATTCTATCGCAACCGCATATGTAATAATTATATTGATTTTATCATTATCTTTGGAGTCTAAATCATATAAACTATTTGGATATTCAATAAAATCATTTTTAAAAATATTTCTATCTCCAAACAAACCACCGAGTGCAATTTCTAATCCTCTATTCATTTTTCCAAATTTCATTGATATATCATTCTGAATATTATCATCTTGAATATTATCAAAATAGGTTTTTGAAACATTATTCATCAGTTCAATTATTTCTGATTTTAATTGATCTGGCACTTTCATTATTAGTCCTTAAAACGTTGGAGGAATGGCTGGTTGAGTTGGTTCAGGTGGTGCTGCAACTGGTACAGGCTCGATTATTGCTGGTTGAGTTGGTTCAGGTGGTATGGCAACTGGTTCTGGCGCTACTACAACTGGGATAGTTTGGGTTTCTCGAATTGCAGCGAGCGCAGCAGCTTGTGCAGGAGTCATTTGAGGGGCTACTGGTGCAGGCTCTGGAGTTGCAGCAATAGTTTCTACTGGTGCTGGCGTTACAGCAACAGGTACAGGCTGTACCGGAAGAGGCTCGACTGGAGCAGCCTGGATTTCAACTTCCTCAGGAATCACAGTAGCAACCGGCTCAACAGGAATGACAGGTTCCGCAGAAACGACTGGAGCAACTGTAGCAGCAGGCTCAACAGGAATGACAGTAGTAGCAGTAGCAACTGGACTTGCAACAAGAACACCCGTATCAACAGGAACTACCGCAGAATTCGATGAAAGTACGACTGTAGCAGTTTCAATCACTTCAGGTTCACGCATAACTGCAGGTGTACCAAGAGGAGCAGGGGCGTCTTCCACGAGTGCAGTAGGGTCAAAACGGATTTCGTCGTCGGATGTTATGCGGATATAAAGGATAAATGCTGTAACAAAAAATATTATAAATAAGATCACAGAATTAACGCGAAGACCGAAAATATAATTTGAATAATCTGTGCGAAGAAGCTCGTTTAGTCCGCGGCAAGGGGTGTAAAGTAAGAAATATAGAAGGCAAAGATTACCTGTACCTACTTGAAAATTCTCTTTAACTTTTTGGATAAATGAAGGATTTTCAATTGGTAAAGCAACATTTTTCGCAGCTTCTAAGCCGACTGTAAGATTTTTTGTTCTAACAGATAATTGTTTTCCTCCGACTTTTTGTAAAATTATACAAATCACAATGCAATAAATCATTTCATATAAAAAGCTTGGATGATAAGTTTCGCCCTTAATCTCTAGTCCCCAAGGAAGATCTGTAGGCGTACCGTATAATTCTTGATTGAAATAATTTCCGATGCGTCCAATTGCTTGACCGAGCGGAAGGGCTGGTGCGGCGATATCTAAAAATAATGCAAGAGTCACAGCAAGAGTTGGGTCGCCGGCATTTTTGGCAAAATCAGGAATATTAGTATTTTGAACTTCAGTCTTATTTGCGATATTTTGACGAGTTGAAATATAAAATTGTTTATTATTTTTTTGAGCTTCGAATTGTAAATATTTATTTACAATAGCAATACCTATTAAAGCACCTGCAATTCCGCCGAGAATTCCAAGGCCACCTTCCCAAATTTTGAAAATATTAACCCAATTTCCTTTTTCGCCAAAATAGAGTTCTGGTACAGTTGCAACATAATATAAACGTGCGCCGACAATAGAAGTTGGCATAATTATCACTAAATAATCTAGGATATCAATTGATGTATCCATTGTAGATTTCTTAGTAAAATACTGGTATCTTTTTGCGCAAAAAACACTTGCGATGATAAATGCTACAGCAATGCAGATTCCGTATATATGAACAGGAACTCCAAAAAAATCAAATTCACTACTACTTGGACTAGGAATCGAGGCTAAATTAATATAAGTCATTATATAATTTTACACTATTTTTAAGTAAGTTTCTACTTACTTTCAATTATTTCTTTGGCTGACTCAAGGAATTTTTCACAAAAATCCGCATAAGCTTTACCTTGTTTATATAAGTCAAGTGATTTTTCTAATTCAGTTTCAGTAGATTCAAGCGTTGTCACTATTTCAATTAATTTCTCGCGAGCAACTTCGTAAGTTAAATCTTTTGGTAATTCTATTGTTTTATTATCTGTCATTTTCTTTCCTTAATTATTTATTTTTGTTATAGTTGATTGTATTTGACCATCTTTTAGGTTGACTAATAGGTCATCGCCCGTTTTTACAGATTGAACTGATTTTATTAATTTACCATTTATATAAGTCAGTGAGTATCCTCTGTCAAGCGTATTATTTGGATTTAGAATCTCTAGTTTTTCTGAAAATTTTCTAGTTTCGGCAGTTGCAGTTTGTAATTTATAATTCATTACTGTTTCTATTTTTTCAGATAATTTCTTTGATATAACGGATTCATTTTGTAGCTTATAATTTATAATACTTGCGATTTTATCGCGATTAGATTTAATTAATAAAAGATGCGGCGTGAATATATCTGTAATATTTTTTAGCACAGTAGATTGAGTATATCGATTGATTTTATGCGACTCAGAATCAATCTTATTTTGCAAATTAATCTGCAAACTAGATAATAATTGAGATATAATTTCGCTTTCATTTTTTGCAGATGGTACAGCAGTTTTCGCAGCATCTGTCGGCGTTGAAGCGCGATAATCAACAACAAAATCTAGAAGCGGACAATCTGTTTCGTGACCAATTGCACCAATAGTAGGAATAGAATATGCATATACAAATCTCACTAATTCTTCATTACTAAATGGAAAAACAACTTCTTCAAGCGCCCCTCCTCCGCGAGTAATAATTACAATATCAGGCTTTTGAGCAGCGCTTTCAAATTCATTAAGCGCGCTTATAACTTCTCTAGGGGTATTAGGAGAATTACCCACGCTAACTTCCTTAATCTCAAACTCGACAAAAGGCCATTGACGCATTACGTTTTCAATCACATCATCTTTAGCTTTAGCATTTTTACCGCAAATTAGTCCTATTTTACTCGGAAAAGCGGGTAGTGGTAGCTTATGATCACTGTCAAAAATTCCTTCAGCAGCAAGTTTCTTTTTTAAAAGTTCTATATCTTTTAAGAAATTTGCAGCCCCAACTTCTTCAATATCTAGAATACTCATTGTAAGTTTGCCTTTTTTATTCCAGAAATCAGGTTTGGAATACATCACTATTTCAGCACCCTCGCTCATTTCTTTAATTTTCAAACTGGTACCAGATTGAAAAGTGCTGCATTCCATTATCGAATCATCAGTTAAATCCTTAATTGTAACATATGAAGAATTGCCATAATTAGATTTTTTTATAATTTCTCCTGTAATAAAACAAGGATTGAGTTTCTGAATATAACTCTTTAAATTAGC
Organism: Bifidobacteriaceae bacterium; assembly: GCA_031260825.1. GTDB lineage: Bacteria > Actinomycetota > Actinomycetes > Actinomycetales > Bifidobacteriaceae > JAISKS01. The sequence goes on along the minus strand of JAISKS010000065.1, from coordinate 6,441 downwards.
ATTGTAGGATGTAACAGTATATGGATTATCTTTTGAACCTATTGGATTATTTTGATCGTTCATAAATTAATTATTAGATTTTTCTAGATTTTCCAAAGCTGTACTAATTAGCAGTTTGAGCCTATTTATCTGATTAACTTCGGATGCTCCAGGATCATAATCGATTGAAATTAAATTAGCCTGAGGATATTGTCTGCGAATTTCGCCGAAAACTCCCTTTCCTACAATATGATTTGGAAGGCATGCAAAAGGCTGTGCGCAAACGACATTAGGTGTACCAGATTCAATAAGTTCAATTATTTCTGCTGTTAATAGCCAACCTTCTCCTGATTGAACACCTAGAGAAATAACTTCTGATGCTTTATCTCGAAGCTCTAATATATTTGTAGGAGGTTCAAATTTATGCGAATAATTTTTCTCAATTTCTGCGATAATTGGCTTTTGATAGCTCATCATATAAGTTCTGACTAAGTCCATTTTCCACTTTTTACTACCATGCGCAAGATTTTTATTATTAAATTCTGAGTTTGATAAAAAGAATAAGAAAAAGTCAAAAATCCCAGGTAATACTGCTTCTAAGCCTTCATTTTCAATTGCACCAATTAAATCATTATTCGCATCTGGTGAGTATTTTACTAAGATTTCACCAACAATTCCGACTCGGGCTTTTCGAGGAATATCCTTAAGTGGAATCTGATCAAAACTATCAACAAGATCATGAATAAGTTGTTTATACGAAAGTGTACCGCCATATCCATCGCGAGAAAGGAACTCTTTTACAATTCCATCCCATTTATTATATTCGCGATTTGCATCACCTATAATTTTCTCATACGGACGTGTTCGAAGCAGTAACATAGACAGAAGATCGCCAAGCACGAACGCTTGCACAGCAAGTTTTAATGTTTTGGCAGGCAGCTTAAGTCCTTCATGTTTTTCAAAACCTTGAACACTAAGCGGAAGCACAGGAACTTGCGGATAACCTGCGTCGACAAGACCTTTTCGAATTAAACTTAGATAATTCGTAGCTCGACACATTCCGCCAGTTTGAGTAATAAATACAGACGAAGTTTCAGGGTCATATTTCCCTGATACAAACGCGTTGATGAGCTGTCCGCATACTAAAATCGCAGGAAAACAAGAATCATTATTAGTGTATTTTAATCCGACTTCAATATCATCTTTCGAAGCTTTTTTTAGAAGAACAGCGTTATATCCAAATGACTGGAAAAGTGCCTCAAGCAAATTAAAGTGAATAGGCGCCATTTGAGGGAGCAAAAGCGTACCGTTTGATGCTTTTTCTTTTGTGAATTCATTATGAGTTTCTTTATAAGATGATGCTACAGAATCTGTATTATTATCTATTTGGATAGGTTCTCTCTTTTCAATACTAGCCTGAAGAGATCTTAAACGAATTTTCGCGGCACCAAGATTTGACACTTCGTCAATCTTAATCATTGTATACACATCAGCATCAGCAGCGAGAATCTCTGCAACTTGATCAGTTGTTACGGCATCTAGACCGCACCCAAACGAGTTTAATTGTACCAGATTAATATTCGAATTCACAGCAACAAATTCCGCTGCTTTATACAAACGAGAATGATAACTCCATTGATTCATCACGCGAGTATTTCGCTCTTCCTTAGTTTTAAGTGGTACAAGATGTGATACAGAATCTTCGGTGAGTACAGCGACTCCAAGCGCATTAATTGTCTCAGGAATTCCGTGATTTATCTCTGGATCAATATGATAAGGACGACCAGCTAATACAACGCCTTTCACATTATTATCATTCATATATTTTAGCGCGCGTTCTCCCTCGGATTTCACTGCATCTTTGAAAGCTTTATCCTCAGCTGTTGCAGCATGAACGGCAGCTGTTGCCTCAGATTTTGTAACATCAAAAATTTCTTGAATTCTTCCAATTAAAAATTCTTTTTCATCAAGATTTATATATGGCATCAAGAAATCTATATCATTGCCTTCATAGCCATTACGAAATGCTTCGATATTTGCGCGAATAACATTTGGATAATGCGCTACAACTGGACAATTATAATTATTATCCGCATCTGTAAAATATTTTTCTTCAAATGATACACAAGGATAAAAAATCTTCGTTACGCCTTTATCTAGCAAATTTTGAATATGACCATGCGCAAGTTTTGCAGGATAGCAAATATTTTCTGAAGCAATTGTTGCCATTCCAGATTCAAAAAGTTTATGAGAAGACGGAGCTGAAAGTACCACTTGATAGCCAAGATTAGATAATAGCGCATGCCAAAATGGATAATTTTCAAACATATTAAGAACTCTAGGAATGCCGATTTTACCCCTAGTTGCCTCTTGTTTTGAAATGCGTTTTCTATTAAATACTAAATCATATTTAAATTTATACAAATTAGGAAGTACTGATTCTGGAATATCAGGATTTCCTCCTCTTTCACAGCGATTTCCTGATATAAAGACATCTCCATTTGCAAAATTTGTAAGAGAGAGTTTACAATTATTTTGACATAATCCACAGTTTTTCGATTCAGTTGTAAAAGAAATATCTTGAAGGTTTTCAGGTGGTACAATACTAGAGGAAACTTGTTGCGAATTTTCTCGTGGATTTTCTGGTGAATTTTCTAGTGATTTTTCTTGCGCATAAAGTGCTGCTCCATAAGCCCCCATTAGCCCAGAAATATTCGGGCGAACCGCAGTGCGACCTGTTAATAATTCAAATGCTCTAAGAACTGCGTCGTTCAAAAATGTACCACCTTGAACAACAACTTTTTCACCTAATTGCTCTGGTGAATGAAGTTTGATAACTTTATAAAGTGCATTTCTAATGACAGAATATGAAAGCCCCGCTGCGATATCAGCAACCTCAGCACCCTCTTTTTGTGCCTGTTTTACTGATGAATTCATAAATACTGTACATCTTGAACCAAGGTCAGATGGTTTTTTAGCAGTTGTTGCAAGTTTTGCGAAATCAGCGATTTCATAGTTTGCTGCAGTTGCAAAAGTTGAAAGAAATGATCCACATCCTGAACTACATGCCTCATTTACAGCGATAGAATCAATTACGCCATTTACAATCGAAATATATTTCATATCTTGACCGCCGATATCAATAATTGATGTAACGCCTGGATTTAAATAATTTGCAGAAGTATAATGAGCTACGGTTTCGACAACTCCATAATCTAGATTTAGCGCAGTCTTTATAAGCCCCTCACCATATCCTGTAGAACAAGCACTGGCGAAATAAGCATCACTATTGCCTTTAAGATTGGAATAAATGTCGTCTAATATAAATTTAGATTTACCGATTGGATCAGCGTCATTTGATGAATAGTAGCTATATAAAATTTCTTTTTTATCATTAATTACAGTAGCTTTTATAGTAGTAGAACCAGCATCAATGCCCAGATATAATGGGCCTTTTGCAAGTTTTAAACCATTTTCAATTATTTTAACATTATGCTCATTATGAAGATTTAGAAATTCATCATATTCAGCAGTATTTTTGAAAAGCGCTGGCATAGAATTAAATTCATTACTATCAGATGAAGAGGTCTCGATTTGATTAATTACTGTATCTAAATCAAAAACAAGGTCTGTTGTTTGAGCATAAAAGGCTGTGCCAAATGCTACAAAAATTTGACCGTTATCAGGCAAAACCCAACTATCTACTTGCGTATCAAGTGCCCTTTTAAAGGCATCTCTAAGCCCATCCATAAAATATAAAGGACCGCCTAAAAACAGTACATTACCTTTAATGGGGCGTCCATTTGCAAGTCCAGAAATAGTCTGAGATGCAACTGCTGTAAAAATTGAAGCAGCCAAATCTTCTGGAGCTACGCCATCATTAATAAGCGGCTGAAGGTCAGTTTTTGCAAAAACTCCGCATCGACTTGCGATAGGATAAATCTGTTTGAACCCCTTTGACAGCTCATTTAATCCAGTTGGATCAGTTTTAAGAAGTGTCGACATTTGATCGATAAAAGCACCTGTACCACCTGCGCAAGTACCATTCATACGTTGTTCTGGAGATGGTTTTACATAAGTGATTTTGGCATCTTCGCCACCAAGTTCTATAATCACATCAGTATCAGGATAGAATTTTTGAACAGCTTTTGTCTGGGCAACAACCTCTTGCACAAAAGAAATTTGTGTCCTAGTAGCAACGCCAACACCTGCACTTCCTGTAATAGAAATCTTCAGGCGATGAGGAGCCTGATTTGGTTGCATACGTGATTTTATAAAATCAGCAGGATTTTTAGCTTTTTGTAAATCATTAACAAAATCAGCAATTTGGTGAGATACAGAAGGTACTGCATGTAAAAATTCATTTACACCCCTAAGTGATTTTACTAAAGCAGCAGAAATATCTGAGTTATGGCGATCATACGATGAATATAAAATATTATAATTATCATCGATAAGAGCAGTTTTTATTGTAGTTGATCCTACATCAATCCCTAAATTTAGCATAAATATATTTTACCACATAATCATATAATTATGTATAATATTATAATGTATAAAAAAGTTTCAATTTTGATAATTGCGATTATTAATATACCTTTTTTATATAGTTTTTTTACTAATACATACGCTCTTTTTAGGGATGATGGTATTTATCATATTGAGCGCAGTAAATTAATGGTTGAGACGATAATAAACACCATAAACACCCCAAATGGTTCTATAATTCCTCAATATATTCAAAACGATACTATATTATTAGGTGATATATCATTTGTATATATGGCACCTCTACTTGCTTATATAACATTTATATTCTCATTTTTAGGAGTATGCAGAGCCTTTAATTTGACAATGATTTTAGTAACAATTTTTGCTTACTATTCAATGAAAAAACTTTCAAGTATTGTTTTTCAAAAAAATGATTATCAATATATATCTGCTATTTTATATATTTGTTCTCCTTATTATTTAATAGATTTATATGTTCGTTCAGCATATAATGAGGTTGTTGCTATGTCGATATTGCCATTGCTAATTTATTATGTACTAAAAATCCAGAAAACTGGTAAAATAATAATTAATAAATACTCAATATTATTATCATTATGCATATCCGGAATTATACTGGTTCATACGATTTCAACAATGATAATTCCTTTATTTATAATTATTCTGTTGATAATAATGAGATACGATATTACGTCTTGGATAAACATTATTTGTTCTTTTATTATGAGCATTTTTATGACATCCTTTTTCTTAATTCCACTATATAAACTGTACAAAACTGATTTTTATAATATTTTCGACCCTATTTATAAGCAAAATATAAAAAAACAAGGACAAAATGCTTATGCGAATGATTCAATTATAATTTTACCTACGCAAAACATTTATACGTCTATTCTTGCAGTTATATTTGTTATATTAGTTAGTATTTTAATTTGGAGGGTTTTTGAATCGACTTTGTATAAAGAACAAAACCATAACACTGACAGTATAAATCTATGGAAAGCAATATTTATTATTGCCGTTTTATCAGCCACACTTACTACAAATATAGTAATGCCGATTTTCAGTATTATACAGTTTCCTAGTAGATTTTTGTTAGTTGGTACGTTTTCGTTTACACTTATAGTGGTACGATTCTTTCCAAAATTAATATCTAGATTTTTGAATATTTCTATAAAAAAATCTTTGGCAACTTTATTAATAGTTGATTTCATTTCAGTATCATCAATTTATATTTGGGCTCTTAATCCTGATTTTTACAACAAAAATATGGAGTATTTAGCAGATTACGAACTTGGGATATATATCGAAGGTGATTCAATACCAAAGAATATTTGTAAAGATCATAAGGATGGAATTTATGTATTATTTTCTCTTATCAACGGTTTTGAGCCTGAAAATGAAGATATTTTAGATTATAAATTTTCAAATTGTCTTAAAGATTTTTATGCATATTGGTCAGAAAATCGAATCGAGAATGATCTAGTCTATAATTTAGAGCTTCAAAAAGATAAAGGATATGTTTGGCATATAGATTATAAAGACACTGAATCTTTATCTAATAAAATCGAAATAGGCTTATTTTATTATCCTAATTTTCACGGAACTCTAGAGTATTCTGACGGTCATAAGGAAGATTTAGAGATCAATCCATCAGATAATTCATTAGTTGGGTTCGACGTACCTGCTGATTTTGATGGTATAATAACATTTTATTATGGGAAATAATATGAAAAAAGTAGTTCCATTTATAGTGTTATTACCATATATTTATGGATTTTTTACTAATACATACGCTCTTTTTAGCGATGATACTATTTATCATATTGAGCGCAGTAAATTAATGGTTGATGCGATAGTCAACACTATAAACACCCCAAATGGTTCTATAATTCCGCAATATATACAAAATGATACTATATTATTAGGTGATATATCATTTGTATA
>JAISKS010000063.1 GCA_031260825.1 Bifidobacteriaceae bacterium | reverse complement strand
AACCAACATATTCTGATCCGAAATTATCAGCATAACCTATTGGAATAATTCCAATTTTTATATCATCATCAGCAATATAATCTAATCCATATCCAACAATTTCTTCTGGCAAAACATCTCTAGTTTCAATTATTTTTGACTTAACTGATAATCCAATTTTTAAATCAGAATAATTTGCTATAGAATTAATAGGTTTGGGTTTTAATAAACGTTTAATAATATTTACAGCAGGTTTTGATTGAGTGCCGCCAAACATCAGAACTCCTGGACGAATGCCTGTTGCGTATGGAAGTTTTTCTTCTTGTTCAATTGTTGCACTTCTAAATAAATGTACAATAGGAATTTTAGATAGTTCAATAGATGACGTTAATTCCTCAAATTTTTGTACCGCATTTTTATAATATTTATTTCCTGCACCCGCAACACCAAGATGGGTGTAAATTCCCTCTAAAATATGGTCTGAATCATTAAAATAATCGAAAATCTCTTCAATTTCAGATGATTTATCAAGCCCTAATCGATTCATTCCAGTATTTAATTTCAAATGAAATTTCATATTCTTGGCATTATCAAGTTTGGATTTAAGATTCTCAAAATACGAATAACTACTAATTGTCATAGTAATATTATTTTTCGAGCAAAAATCCATATACATTAAATCAACAGGTTCTAAACATAAAATTGGAGTTTTCTTATCAAATTCACGTACCTGATTTGCCTCATCTAAATCAGATACAGCCAAATAATTAATTCCAGAATTAACTAAAGTTTTTACAATTTCATATCCGTGGCCATATGCATTTCCCTTAACAACACCAATATAATATTTATAGTCAGAATTATATTTTATAATTTGTTTGACATTATCGGATATTATTTTAGTATTAATTACGCATTTTGTTTCACGTTTAGAATTATTTCCCATACCTTTATTATATAATAAATATATGCTATAATATATATATGGTAAAATTAATTGATAAAATATTTAGAGCAGGAGAGGGTAAACTTCTCAAAGAATTAGACAGTTTAGCAAGTCAAGTTGACGAATTAGAAGGCGCTTGGTCAGACCTAAGTGATGAAGAAATCTCAGCTATGACTGATGATTTTAAATTCCGATTAAAAAATGGTGAAACACTTGATGAACTACTTCCAGAGGCATTTGCGACAGTCCGCGAGGCTTCAAAACGTACAATCGGTCAGCGTCATTATCATGTTCAATTGATGGGTGGAGCAGCGCTTCATTTAGGAAATATCAGTGAAATGAAAACTGGTGAAGGTAAAACTCTTGTTGGTACACTTCCTTCATATTTAAACGCACTTACTGGCAAATCTGTTCATATTATTACTGTGAATGATTATCTAGCATCTTATCAAGCTGATTTAATGCGTCCTATTTTCAAAATGTTAGGAATGACTGTAGGTACTATTGTATCAGGTCAAAACCCTAGAATTCGCCGCGAAATGTATGCTTGTGATATTGTATATGGTACAAATAATGAGTTTGGTTTCGACTATCTTAGAGATAATGGAGCATTAGAAATCGAGCAACAAGTTCAAAAAGATCACTACTTTGCGATTGTGGATGAGGTTGACTCAATTTTAATCGATGAGGCTAGAACACCGCTTATTATCAGTGGTCCAGCTAATTCAAATCTTATTGATTATTATATTCAGTTCGCAAAAATTGTACGCTCGCTTGAGCCAGGAATTGATTATGAGATCGATGAAAAGAAACGTACCGCCGGAATTTTAGAAGGTGGTATCGCTAAAGTCGAAGAGATGACTGGTATTGAAAATATCTATACAGCCGAAAATACTCACTTAATTAGATTTATAAATAATGCGATTAAAGCCAAAGAATTATTTGCTAAAGATAAAGAATATATTGTGCAAAATGGACAGGTTAAAATCGTTGATGAGCATACTGGTCGTATAATGGAAGGTCGCCGTTTTAATGACGGAATGCATCAGGCAATTGAGGCAAAAGAAGGCGTTCAAATTAAACAAGAAGATCAAACTATTGCATCTATAACTCTTCAAAACTATTTCAGAATGTATGAAAAACTTGCAGGTATGACAGGTACTGCAGAGACTGAAGCTGCCGAATTTATGAGCACATACGGAATGCGAGTTGTACCTATTCCTACTAATAAACCAATGAGTCGTATTGATCAATTAGATTTGGTTTATCAAACTGAAAAGGGCAAATTTATGAATGTTATTGCAGATATTCAAAGCCGTTATGAAGTTGGACAACCGGTTTTAGCTGGTACAATTTCTGTTGAAAAATCAGAACTATTATCTAAATTATTAACAGAGGCAAATATCCCTCATAATGTTTTGAATGCTAAAAACCATTTAAATGAAGCAAAAATAATTGCTGGTGCAGGTCGACTTGGACAAGTAACAATTGCTACAAATATGGCAGGACGTGGTACAGATATTATGCTCGGCGGAAATAGTGAATTTACTGCAAGAGAATCTGCGATAGCAAATGGCTTTGATCCAGATGTTGATTTTAAAGCATTCGAAAAAGAATTTGAAAAAATTAAAAAGAAACTTGATATAGAGGTTGAAGAAAATCGTAAAAAAGTTCTTAAACTCGGTGGTTTATATGTACTTGGTACAGAACGCCACGAATCTCGTCGTATTGATAATCAGCTTCAAGGTCGTTCTGGACGTCAAGGTGACCCAGGAGAGAGTAGATTCTATCTCAGTTTTGAAGATGATTTGATGAGAATCGCAGGTGGAGACAGTACTAAACGTCTGCTCGATACTATCAATATCCCCGAAGATGTACCAATTGAACATAATCTAATTACTAAAACAATTTTGCGTGCTCAAACTTCAATTGAAGGAAGAAATTTTGAAATTCGTAAAAATATTTTGAAATATGATGATGTTATGAATAAACAACGTTCTGTTATTTATTCTCAAAGACAGGCAGTGCTTGAGGGAGAAGATGTAACGGAAGAATTTACAGCTTTCATTCCAGATGTTGCTGCAAAATATGTATCACAATTAATTGTTAATGATAAAGATGGATATAATTTTGAGAAAGTATTTGAACGTTTGCGTGCAGTTTATCCTTCTACTCTTACTCTTGATGAAGTTGCTGAAGCATACGGCGGAGTAAAAGCTTTAACTCCTGAAGATGTGATAAAAGAAATTTCTTCTGATATTGAAATTATGTATAATCAAAAATTCGAAGCACTTGGTAATGAAGCTGCACAATTCTTAGAGCGTCAAGCACTTTTAATAAGCGTTGATTTACATTGGAGAGATCATTTATATGAGATGGATTATTTGCGTGAAGGAATTGGTCTTAGATCGCTTGCTCAGCGTGATCCTATTGTTGAATATACTAATGAGGGTTCACTTTTATTTGCAAGTATGATGGAAGATATTAAACTTCATACAATTATATTTTACTTTAGAGCTCAGGTTGTATCGAATCAACCAGCATCTGAGGGCGATGAAGAGCAACAGGCTAAGCAAGAAATTTCTTTTGAAAATATGCGTCAGTCACAACCTCAAAATCGTGCACAGAAACGTAAAGATGCAAAAAATAGTGCCTCAAAAAATAAGAAAGCTAAAAAAGAAGCTATAAAAGCTCAGAAAAATTCTAATTAGTAAAAAATCTTTATGAAAAAAATTACTATTTTAATACCAGCTTATAATGAGGAAGAAGTTCTGCAGCCTCTTTTTGAGCGCTTAAATAGTCTTACTAATTCTAAAGAAATGAAGAAATATTCTTGGGAATATTTATTTGTAAATGATGGATCCAGAGATAATACTGTATCAATTATTAAAGCTGAAATTGAAAAAGAAAATAAATCTAAAAATAGAAAAACATCACTTATTGATTTATCAAGAAATTTTGGAAAAGAGCGCGCTATGGCAGCTGGAATCGATGCTTGTAATAGTGATGCTTTAATATTTATTGATGCTGATTTACAAGATCCTCCTGAACTTATTCCAGAAATGATTAATCTTTGGAATGAAGGTTATGATGACGTTTATGCAAAAAGAAATTCACGCGCGGGGGAGAGTTTTGTGAAAAAATTCACTTCTAAAATGTATTATAATGTGATTCAGTCTGTATCAGATATTCAAATTCAAAAAGATACTGGAGATTTTCGATTATTAGATAAAAAATGTATTGATGCACTTAAATCAGTTCAGGAAAAAACAAGAAAT
>JAISKS010000008.1 GCA_031260825.1 Bifidobacteriaceae bacterium | reverse complement strand
CAAATCTGATGATTTTACTTGATCTATTTTTTTATCAAGGTCATAATCAGAGATTTTTTCACCTCTAGAAATCAATTGATTAAGAATATCTTTTTGATAATTTAGGATTCTATCTGTCTGAAGAAGATTTGTACGTTTGCATTTATCGACTAAATCAGAGTTCTCACAAAATACGTATTCTATATCGGAATCTTGAAATATATAAGAAATTTGTTTTGTCGAAGATGTCTCATAAATAGGTACAACAACCGCGCCAATAGATAATGCCGCTACATCAGTTATAGCCCAATCAAGGGAAGTATGAGAAATAATTGAGATTGGTGTGCCTTTTTTGATGCCAATTGCTAGCATTCCTTTTGCTACACTACGAACTCTATTAAGATAATCCTTAGCTATAACAGGCTCAAAATGACCTTCACTATTAATTTCAGATACCATATCTTCATCAGGATTTCTAGCAATTCTCTTAGCTAATATTGAATAAATATTATCTTTATCACCAAGTGCTACGCCTTTTGGATTTATATACTGATATTGGCCTTTTGTATTTAAAAAGCGAGTCCAGATATTTTTAGGATTCTCATCATCAAGTCGATATTTGAAATTTATTGAAGTCATAACTCTCCCAAATTAGTTTTATAATAATATTGTATCATATTTATTTTACAAAATACATTTAATTGAGAGGGATTTTTTATTTTTTTTATATATATTTTTGGTATAATAGATAGAGAAAGGTTTTGCGTATGACCGATATAAAAAGTATGCTAGTCGACGCGACTGGCAATTATAACTACATTAGTACTATAAATACTGAGCTAAAAACTGCTATGCATACTAGAAGTTTTACTATTAGAAATTTACAGAAACAAGTAAAATCTGGTGAAAGCATTGAATGTTTAGCTGAACTTTATAATTTACCTGTTGAAGAAATTCAAATTTATGCTGATCCAATTGAAATGGAAAAGAAATACGCAATCACTCAATTTCATGCTAATAACTTTACTTATGAAGATAAATCATATAATATACGTACATTACTTATAAAAAACTTCAATAGACAAGGTATTTCTTTTGATGAAGTATACTGGTTTTCATATAAAAATGAGGGTGGTCCTTGGAGAATCAACGCATTATACTATAAAGGTAATGATGAAATGGTTGCTACATGGTCTTTTTATCCAAAATCTGATTCACCAATTAAATTTGAATCAAAAAATGAAATTGCTAAAAAACTTTTATATTTAAGACGTCCAAAGCCAGTAGAGCCTGTACAAAAACCTGTTGAAGAGGTGCCTGCCCCAGAACCTATAGTTGAGGAATTCCCAGTATACAAACCAGCAACTGTGATGTCTGAATCACTTGCTAGCATAGCTTCTAAAGCCGCTGATTCTGATAAAATCTTAAACGAAACAGTGATTCGTACAGAAACTTTCAAAAAAGAGAAACCAGATATATTAAATATAGCTGAAACACAATTAGATGAAACTGACACTCGCGATTTTCTAAAGATTGACGATTTCGGTCCTTCTCATAAAAATGGTGAGATTCCAGAGAGTTTTGACGAATTAGAATTCAATACTATGAATATTAATAAGATTAATATTAATGATTTTGATACTAATTCAGTAAGCGATATACATGATTTAGATAATTTATTAGATGAAATTCATAATGACCAATCAGTAGCTATTTCTGCTGGTACTAATAATTTCCCAGTAATTGATATTCCGGCTGCTAATACTAATGACGATGAGCCTCTTACTATTACTATTCCTAAGATATCAAAAGATGAAAATTCTCCAAGAACTTCATCAAATTCAATTTATCAGTCTAATACTCACAAATCACCTTTAGATGAGCCAAATACTTATGAGCCTACTACTAAAAAGAATGAGTTTGAGACAGCTTTTAAAGATTATTTAGTGGAAAATCATCCTATTGATCCTAAGCATAATAAATTTGCTCCAGTTCCACAAACTAATATTACAGATACATCAACATTCAAACCGTTTGGATTGGATACGTCAAAGAGTTTTGCTGAAACGACTTTACTAAATTCTAATGACGGCTTTGATCTTGATGAAGAACTAACATCCATTGATGATTTGCTAAATTAAATAAATTATAAAATGAATAGTTTTATATCAAAACTTAATAACTATTTAAATTCTGGATATAATACAAAAATATTTTGTATCCTCTCTCAGTTAGGTCTTTTTGGTTCATATTTATTATCAGCGTGGCTTTTAAGTACTATATTTATTGAGTTTGATCATATATACAAAAATTCGTATAGTTCTCAATTATCTAGTTTTGGATTATTATTTACTTTTACAATATTAGAAATCTTTGTGGGGTATATAATTAACTACCAATATATTGAGCTTTCTAAAATGAATTATGTGCTTCATAGACTTGGCTCTGGATACACATTTGCTAGAACAATTATTAATGGCTGTACGATCTTTTTATGCAGTTTCATTATAATGATTATTTGCGACGCGTTTGATGTACCTATTTTAAAAAATGCGCTGATTTATCTATTTCTTTTTGCATTCACATTATTTGTATGTGTTGTGTTTAAATATGCTAATTCTGTTACATTACATACCAAATATGATTTATTTAAAATGCATTTGATTAAGATTTTAGTGGCTTTAGTGACTCCTATAACCATAATTGCGATTGCTATCACACATTTGCGTAGTATTGATAATGATATAGTAGGTTTTATTGTTCCGGTACTACTTTTTTCTATATTTTATGCCCAAGCTATTTTAGTCAATAAATACTACGAATATAATGAGAACTTAACTAAATTAGATTTTACAGATACTGAAAACGACTTTGAGACATATAAATCGGTACATTCAATCGTTTTAGTGAGTAAAATAAACAAGCCCGAAATTAATGCTATAAAATACGCATCTGGAGCGATTAATTCTGAAAATAGTTATCTTGAAATGCTAACAGTAGGCGGCGAAGAAAGGAAGTTTCCAAAAGTAAAAGAGTTTTGGAAAAATTACAATGTAAATATTCCATTTAAAGTGATTGTGCGTGGAAAGAAAAGTTTATCTAATGATATTGCTGAGTATATTATTATGCAAAAACATGCTAATCCAACAGAGTTAATTGTTGTGTATGTGCCTATAATGCAAAGCAATGGGATGCTACAATTTATTTTTCATAAGAGATTAACAGACCATATCAAAAAACAGATTGGTAATATCGAAGGTATTATTATTGTTGATGTGAGTTGGGGCGTTAAGAAATAAAATACTTATTTGTGGCTTATTGCACAGCCTTTTAACGGTTTTTACGCGCTTTAATAGAGCTTTCGTGGCTTATTTTACAGCTATTTGCGCGCTTTAATATATCTTTGTTTAAATAGATTTTGGTCTTGAATAGACCTTAAATAGAGCTTATTTATAGCTTATTTTTCAGCGTCTTTGAATAAATCTTCAATAGCGCCATCGAATTTTTCAGATAATTCTTCTGATAATTCTTCAGAAAATTCTTCGATTTCACTTTCAATTTCTTGAGAGATTTTTTCGCTAGTATCTTCGTTCTCATTGATTTCTTCAGGTACAAGTAGAAGTTTTTCTTCATCGATCTCTTTAAGAGCAACAGATAAATAAGGATCTCCTTTTTCAGAATCGATTAGAGGTCCAATATTTGTAAGCATTCCATCAGCAAGTTGATTTTCATAAGTGTTTATTTCTTTTGCGCGGTTAGCAGCATAAGATACCATTGTGTAACGTGTAACAGCTTCTCCATTAACATCTTTTTTTGAAGAAATTGAATCAATAGCAGGTGATGCGATTGTTGTTGGATTTGCGACTGTGTTTCCCATAATGCTCCTAAGTAAAACTTACATTGATATTATACACTAAA
>JAISKS010000005.1 GCA_031260825.1 Bifidobacteriaceae bacterium | reverse complement strand
ATCAAGTGAAATCGAAACTCCGGTTCGTCCAGGTACATCGTAGATAATAATTGGTGTATCGTCAACTGATTCGGCAATCGCTTTATAATGCTCAAAAATGCCATCTTGACTTGGGCGCAAATAATATGGAGCAACTACAAGTATTGCATCCGCGCCAGCTTTTTTAGATTCTTTCGCCATTGAAATCGAATGAATTGTATCATTGGATCCAGCGCCAGCCATAATTGGAATATTAGGAAACTCAGATTTAAGAGTTTCAATCATTAAAAGTTTTTCGTTTAAATGGGTTGTTGAAGCCTCGCCAGTTGTACCATTTACAAGAATTCCATCGCCGCCAAGCTGTATAATATGTGATGCAAGTTTTTTAGCAGACTCAGTATCGACAGTGCCATCAGCGTGCATCGGTGTGACAAGCGCTGTTATAATTCGGCCGAATGGATATTCCATAAAATCTCCAGTAAAATTAGGTGATTAAGAAAGGGCTAAACCAGTCAATGGTTCGCTAGAATTTTCCCAGCTCTCATCCCAAGCTTCATCTTCGTTTTGAATAACATTTAAAGTGTATACAATCGCTGCACCAAGCGCAACTCCTGCTGTCATATATGCAATATTTTTTAATAGTCTAGACATAGTAACCTCCATTAATTTGTATCTACAATTTTATTATACATTATTATTTTTTAGTTTTGAAATAAATACAGAATTTTTCACTTCATTAGATTGTAATTGTTCTAATGTTAAATCTGTGTATTTTACGATTTGAGAAATTCCTTGGTAATAAAGCATATCTAAACCGTCGATTGAATTTCCATTAAAATCACGCCAATAATCTGCTAGAATTTTTGAATCCAAACTATAATTAACGTCGAATAAATCAGGGATAAATTCTATTTCTGCTACATTTTCTGCTACATTTTCTGCTACATTTCTTGCTACATTTCTTGGTAAGGTAGAAATTACTAAAGAATAATT
This sequence comes from Bifidobacteriaceae bacterium, assembly GCA_031260825.1. GTDB lineage: Bacteria > Actinomycetota > Actinomycetes > Actinomycetales > Bifidobacteriaceae > JAISKS01. Next base: position 6,203 of record JAISKS010000005.1, on the reverse strand, counting down.
ATTTAAGATATTTTGTAAATCTTCAAATTTATAAAAATCATTAATTTCTACAAAATCAGCATCCTTAGATTCACTTCTTCTAACCATATCAATGCGATTTGTATTAAAATCTTTTAGTGCATATATTACACTTTTTGCGGTACTACCATTGCCTAAAATGAGCACGGAAAATTCAGTATCAAAAGGTTTTATGGATTTTTGTATTCCATAAACATCAGTATTATATAATGTATATTTGTTATCATCAAAAACGATCGTATTGACTGAATTTAAATTTTTACAAACCTCGTCGCCATAGTCAAAATTTAACGATGAATTTTTAAAAAATTGAATTATTTTATCTTTATGAGGAGCCGTTACAGATATGCTGCGTAAATCTTCACTATTAATTAAGTTTAGAAAATCAGTATTGAAATTTTCGTTTTCTATTTGTAAAGCTGAGTAGATATATTCATTTTCAAGTCCAAAATATTTATAAACATTATTATGAAGTAAAGGGGATATTGAGTGTGAAATCGGGTCTCCGATGATATAAGATTTTTTCATAATTACTTTATTTTGGGCTTAGATTTTTTTTGTGTTTACAATACTTTGGTCTTGCATTATTTTGGTCTTGCATTATTTTGGGCTACATTTTTTCAGGCGCTGTAACACCTAATAAAGAAAGACTATTTGCAAGAACTTGTTTTGTCGCATGAACTAAATAAAGTCTCGATAAATAAACAGGCTCGGTGATCGGTGTGTCAGCATTTGCGCTTGCTGGAATAATTCTACTTTCGCCGTAAAATTTATGAAGAGCAGCCGCGAGTTCTTCGGCATATCTTGCGATTCTATGAGGTGCATAAAATTCTGCCGCCTCTTTAATTGTATCTTCAAAAGTACTTAGTTTTTTTAGAAGTGCTACTTCATTTTCAGCGTCAAGTAAACTTCCATCGAAATTATCATTAACATTATCTATTGAAGCAATTAATTTATAAGAAGCAGCATTTTTGATAATATTTGAACATCTAGCATGTGCATATTGTACGTAAAACACTGGGTTATCACTACTATGAGATGAAATTAAATCAAGATCTAAATCGATTGATTGGTTGATTGAATATCTGGCTAATGAATATCTTGTAGCATCAACTCCAGCGATTTCGACCATATCTTCAAGTGATACAATATCTCCATTTCGCTTGCTCATTCTAAAAGGCTTTCCATCTTTGATGAGATTTACGAGCTGACCAATAATGATTTCGATATTATCCAAACTGTCTCCAAATGCAAGTGCTATAGCTTTAAGTCTGCCAATATATCCATGATGATCTGAGCCTAGCATATAAAATACGCGATTATATCCGCGGTTTCTTTTATTTAAATAGTAAGCGATATCGGCAGCTAAATAGGCATATTCGCCATCAGACTTAATCACAACGCGATCTTTGTCATCGCCAAATTTTGTAGATTCAAACCAAAGTGCACCATCTTTTTCATACATTGCGCCTGCTGCTTTTAATTTGTTTATTGCAGTATCTACGTCATTTGTATCATATAAAGATTGCTCATGAAAATATTCATCAAAATTAACTCCGAAATCCTCTAAGCTTTTTTGGATTTCAGCAAACATTATTGTTGTACCTTCTTTTCTAAAATATTCGTATAAATCTGCATCATTAGTGATTTGTTTGTCTAATGAGTCGCTTATAGTCGATGCAATTTCTTTGATATAGTCGCCGCCATATCCATTTTCTGGAGTTGGTTCATTTTTGTATGCAGCTAATAATGAGTAAACAAAATTATCAATTTGTGAGCCATGATCATTAAAATAATATTCGCGGTGGACGCTTGCTCCGCAGCTTTCAAAAATATTTGCTAATGCGTCGCCCACTGCAGCCCAGCGTGTACCGCCGATATGAAGAGGTCCTGTTGGATTTGCTGATACGAATTCGAGGTTTATATTATCGCCTTTTAAAGAATCGTTTTTGCCATATGAATCGCCATCTTTAATAGCGTTAATTACAACGCTGGCGAAATCTTCAGAATTTAAATAAAAATTTATAAATCCAGGTCCTGCGATTTCGCATTTAAGATCTGGGCTAGATTTAGCTACCACATCAGCGATTACTGTGGCGATTTCCCTAGGATTTTTTCCAAATAGTTTGGCTGATTTAAGAGCTATATTGGTGGCATAATCACCGTTTTTTGGGTCTGCGGGAATTTCTAATTCAGGCTGGCATTCCTGTCCAAACTCTTTTAATATTATATTCTTAATTAAATCTATAATTTTCTCTTGCATATATTAATTATACATAAAAATATATATTAGTATCGTGATTATTTTAGGAAAGTATATAAGTATCGCGAATTTTTACCTAAGTATATATATTAGTATCGTATTATTCTTTAGCGAACCGCTATTGAAATGAAAGCGAGGATACGCATTTACCCAAAACACTGGGCAAAACCTAGGAAATCCCGTATTTTCAAAATCTCAGTAGCGGTTCGCTCAAATTAATATCAATCCGAATATTTATCGTTTTGTAAAATTCACCGGAAAATCTCGATTTTATGATATAATTATAAATATCCCTGTTGCCTGTAACAAACATGCAACCTAATAATAGACCGAAGGAGAAATATGAGAAAATATGAAATGATGCTATGTCTTTCACCAATCATTGATTCAAATAAAGCTGATGCTTTCACTGAATTAGTACTAGAAAAAGTAGTACAAGAAGGTGGTAAGATTGAAAATATCGATGTTATGGGAAGACGCAAATTAGCATATCCAATTGAGAAGAAAACAGAGGCAGTATATGTTGTTGCAACATACACAGCAACTTCTGAGACTTCTTTAGAAATCGAAAGACGTTTAAAACTTAATGATGAAGTTCTTCGCTTTTTAACTATCCGTAAATAATTGGAGTTAAAATGGCAAATGATATAGTAATAACAATTGTTGGTAATCTTGCAGGGGATCCTGATTTAAGATACACAAACAGCAATGTTCCTTATTGCAATTTTACTGTTGCATCCACACCTAGTGTTTTTAATTCAAACACTAATTCATGGGATAACGGTACAACTGTATGGATGCGCTGCGTAGCTTGGAGAGAAATCGCTGAAAATATTCAGAAATCTCTAACAAAAGGTACACGCGTTATCGTTCAAGGAAGAATGACAGAAAACGAATGGCAAACTAAAGAGGGTGAGACTCGCAGAGATAAACAACTTACTGTAATCGATGCAGGTCCATCATTATTCAGAGCTGTAACAAATGTTGAAAAAACAACATCAAATTCACCAGCACAAGCTGCACCAGTTCAATCCGCACCAGCTGCACCAGCCGCACCTGCTGCTGATGGAGTTGTAACAGCTGCTAGTTCACCTGCTGCACCAGCTGAATCTGCTACAGATCCGTTTGCAAGCCCAGCACCAGCTCAAGCTGCAGTATCTGAAGAATCACCATTCTAATTAAAAAATATAAACAATAAAATTTAAGGAGTTCAATATGAAACCACAAAAAAAATCAAAACAAAAAATTGAAGAAGCTACAAGTAATCTATTAACTGATCTAAAAGTTAAAGAAATCGACTATAAAGATATCGATACTTTAAACCACTTTATTTCTAATAAAGGTAAAATCCGTTCTAGAAAAACTACTGGTGTAACAGTTCAACAACAACGCCGAATTGCAACTGCAATCAAAAGAGCACGCTTTATGGCTCTTATGCCTTTCGCATCAAACGGCAAAATGAACAAAAAATATAACTAATAATCACAGATTTGAAAAGGAGAAATAATGGCAAAAATTATTCTTACTAAAAAAGTAAAAGATTTAGGAACAGCAGGCGATGTTGTAACAGTGAAAGATGGTTTTTTCAGAAACTATTTAGCACCACAAAAGTATGCAATTCTTTGGACAAAAGGAGCTGAGAAAGACATCGAGTCAATTAAAGCTGCTCGCGCAAAAAGACAAATTGAAACAATTGAGGCTGCTAATGAAGTTAAAGCTAAGATTTCAGCAGGCGTAACTATTAAAATGAAAGTTGGAAAAACTGGAAAATTATTTGGTTCTGTAAACGCTGCATCTGTTGTAGAAGCTATCAAAGATACATACTCTGTAGAGCTTGACAAACACGCAATTGATATGAAACCAATTAAAGAATCAGGTTCATATGTTGTAACTGTTGACTTGCATAATGACGTTCAAGTTGAGCTTCCTGTCTTAATTAAAAAGGCGTAAAACCCAATTAATACATTAAGCGCGTGGCATTAATAGTTCAAAAATTTGGTGGCAGTTCTGTCGCGGATGCTGAACATTTAAAACGCGTTGCGGCTAGAGTTGCCGATGCACATTCTAAAGGAAATAAAGTTGTTGTTGTCGTCTCAGCAATGGGCGACACAACTGACGAACTTTTGGATTTAGCCGCAAAAATAAATGATAAGCCAAGAAAGCGAGAGCTTGATATTTTAATGACCGCTGGTGAGAGAATCTCAATGAGTCTCTTGGCGATGGCGATTGAAAAACTTGGTGTTGGCGCGAGGGCATATACTGGTCAACAAGCTGGCATAAAAACAGATTCATTTTACGGTGCTGCAAGAATTGTAGACATCGATACAACTCGAATTCACAAATGTTTAGAGCTCGGAGATGTTGCTGTAATCGCAGGATTTCAAGGAATCAACAAAGATTTAAATGATGTTACTACACTTGGACGCGGCGGCAGTGATACTTCCGCTGTTGCTATCGCGGCAGCACTTGATGCAGATATTTGTGAAATCTACACTGATGTTGATGGAGTGTTTTCTGCAGATCCAAGAATCGTAAAATCTGCAAAAAAACTACCTGTACTTTCATATGAAGAAATGCTCGAAATGAGCGCTAGTGGAAGTAAGGTTTTAGCATTAAGAGCAGTTGAATACGGACGAAGATTTGGTGTACCGATTCATGTTCGATCATCATTTTCAGAGCTTACAGGTACGTTAATTTGCGACTTAGATAAAATAGGAGATATTATGGATAGATTAGACGATTATGCAGAAGACTTTTTAACAAGTTCACTAGAAGCACCAATTATTTCTGGAGTTGCTCATGATTCTTCTGAGGCAAAAATCACAATTAATGGAGCTATTGATAACCCAGGAATAGCTACAAAAATCTTTGAAGAAATCGCGAATATTTCTGCAAATATTGATATGATTGTGCAAAATGTTTCTCATGAAGGTGTTACAGATATCTCGTTTACACTTCCTGAAAATGAAACTGCAACTGTTGCAAATCACTTAGATACACTCAAAGATACAATAGGTTTCAAAAAAGTTTTAGTTGATACAGAAATTGGTAAATTATCTCTTATTGGTGCTGGAATGAAAACTCACAGTGGTATTTCTGCTAAATTTTTCAGAGCACTTTTTGAGGCTGGAATTAATATTGAAATGATCACAACTTCTGAAATTCGCATATCCGTAATCGTTAGAAAATCTGATTTAGACGCTGCTGCTATTGCACTTCATTCTGCTTTTGATCTTGATGGAGATGCTTCTGAGGCTGTTGTTTATGGTGGTAGCGGTCGCTAAAAATATTTTTGCGCTAAATTAATAATAGGTATCTTATGCATTTAAAGTCAATTGAGGTGAAAGGTTTTAAATCTTTCGCGAAAAAAACTACATTTGCATTCGACAAAGGTGTCAACACTATTATCGGACAAAATGGTAGCGGCAAATCAAATGTTGTAGATGCGCTTGCTTGGGTAATGGGCGAGCAGGGTGCTAAAAATCTACGCGGAAGCAAAATGGAAGATGTGATTTTCGCAGGTTCTAATTCTGAAATTTCTGGAAAATCTTCACTATCTGCGCAATCTTCTGCATCCGTTACATTAACTATTGATAATTCAGACAAAGCCCTTCCGATAGATTTCGAAGAGGTGTCAATTAAGCGAGTTGTTCATAGAGCTGGCGGAAGTGAATACGCGATTAATGGTACATCATGTAGATTGAGTGATGTTCAAGATTTATTATCTGATTCAGGACTTGGCAAGCAAATGCATATAATTGCTCATCAAGGATCACTAGATAGAATTCTTCAGGCTGATGAATTTCAAAGACGCTCATTCATAGAGGAAGCAGCTGGAATTTTAAAATATCGTAGACGCAAAAATCAAACTCTAAATAAACTTGAAAATACAAATCAGAATTTATCTAGATTAGAAGATTTA
>JAISKS010000007.1 GCA_031260825.1 Bifidobacteriaceae bacterium | reverse complement strand
AAAATATTTTGGTATTTCAAAATATAAAATTGAGAAATTTAATTTAATATTAGATTTGACATTTTCACTAATGCCACAAGTTACAACTTATTATAAACAGCTCGTTTTACAATTGCGATTAAAAGGAACGCATATAACTCCAAAAAATATGTTTCAAAATGTGTATATCATTTTAGAAATTCTAATTAACAATATATTTGATATTTCCGAAGATGTTGAAAAGAGCTTAAGGATTAAGGGCTTTGAATGATTTATTGCTCAATATATTTTTTGAGTAAATCAAGTGCCTCAATTAAATCAGATGTATCAAGTGCAAATGAGAAGCGTATATAGCCAGGATATCCAAATGCAGAACCTGGTACTAATGCAACTCCCGTTTCATCTAAAATTCTTCTCACTAATTCAGAATCAGTATATGATGTATGCTGACCTTCTCCAAGTGGTACTTCTAATAGATTTTCTATATTTGCAAAATAATAAAATGCACCTGCGGGTTTTTGGATATTTAAAAACGCTGGTTTGTCGTGATAATTAATACTGGAAAGCTTATCAAACATAATATCACGTCTAGAATACAAAGTTTCTTTCATATTCATAAAATATGAATCATCAATTTCAAGTGCTTTAATCGCACCATATTGTGCAAAATTATTTACATTACCTGTAACATGAGATTGTAAATCAGCGATTCGATTTGTAATGTTTTGCGGTCCGATGATCCAACCGATTCTCCAACCAGTCATAGCAAATGATTTTGAAAGACCATTAATAATCAAAATATTATCTTTAACTTCTGGGCAAGATTTTAGTGGAGATGCCGCGACAGCCTCCATACTTGTATAATCTAAACGATTATATATTTCATCAGAAATTAATATTAAATTATGTCTAATTACGAATTGACAAATTTCTGCAAGTTCTTCACTTGTATAAATTGAACCTGTAGGATTATTAGGTGTTACAAGAACTAATGCCTTTGTTTTATCTGTCACTTCAGCTTCAAGTTGATCTACTGTAATTTTAAAATTATTATCAATAGAACCATTTATAACAACAGGAATTCCCTCTGCTAACTGAATAAGCTCAGGATAAGTAGTCCAGTACGGTGCTGGCAAAAGTACCTCATCACCATAATTTATTATTGTTTCAAAAGCCTCAAAAATAGCTTGTTTTGCACCATTAGTTATGATAACTTGTTTATCATCAAACTCAACTCCAGTTTCATCTGTTGTTTTTTTAGCAATAGTTTTGCGAAGTTCAAGCATACCTTTTGCAAAAGTATATTTATGATTTGCAGGGTCATCCATTTTTTGTTTAATGAAATCTAAAACTTCTTGAGGTGGTCCAAAATCAGGCTCACCTGCAGCGAGTGAAATAATACGAGCACCGTTTGCAGCTAATTTTCTCGCTCTTGCATTTATTTCTAAAGTTGTAGAAGGAGATAATCTCATAATTCGTTTAGAAATAGTATTAGATACTGTTTTATTAGATGTTGTATTTTCAGACATTTTACCTCACTTAAATATTATTTATTTATAATTCGAACTCGAAGTGTACCATCAATTGCAAAAAGTTTTGATAATATATCTTCTGATATTGATGAGCTTACATCTGTAGCAACATAACCAAATTCATTTCTTGTTGCAAGTTGTTGACGTTCAATATTAACATTATTTTCGCCAAGTATTGAATTTATTTGTGACATAATACCAGGAAGGTTTTTATGAATATGGAGAATTCTGGCTATAGAATCTGGATCTTCATCTTGAAATTTTTTGAGAGTAATTTCTGGCAAATTAACACTTAGATCTGTAGCACCATTTTGATAAAAGGAAAGCATTTTTGATGTAACAAAAGTACCAATTGCTTTTTGTGCCTCTAAAGTTGAACCGCCAACATGAGGAGTTAATATGACATTATCAATGTTTTGAAGTTCATGCTCAAAATGATCACCTTGAGATTTTGGCTCAGTAGGAAATACATCAACCCCGGCCCCAGCAATTTTTCCAGATTTCAAATTTTTTACTAGAGCGTCTGTGTCAACGATAAAACCGCGACTAAGATTGATAAAATAAGCACCATCTTTCATTTGTGAAAAATATTCTTCGTCAAAGAAATTTGTATTTTCCTTACGACCATCAACATGTATTGTGACAAAATCACTAATGCTAAGTAGCTCTTCAATTGTGTCAATTCTAGTTGCATTTCCAAGAGAAAGTTTTTCATTAATATCATAAAATACAACGTGCATTCCAAGAGATTCAGCAAGAACACTAAGCTGCGATCCAATATTTCCGTAGCCGATAATTCCGAGAGTTTTATGTCTAATTTCAAAAGAACCTTTTGCAGTTTTATCCCAATCGCCATTATGAAGTTTTTTATCTCTTAATGTTAGTTGTCTTGATAGCGCGATTATCTCAGCAATTGCGAGTTCAACAACACTTCGAGTATTGGAAAAAGGTGCATTGAAAGCTGCAATTCCATAATCAGAACAAGCCTGCAAATCTAATTGATTTGTACCGATACTAAAAGCACCAACAGAGATTAAATTTGGACAATTTTCAATAACTTTTCTAGTTACTTTTGTCGCAGATCTAACACCTAAAAATTCATAGTTTTTTGAATTAAGTGTTTCTATTAATTCATCTTCTGATAATCCACCAGATAATAAATCAACATCTACACCGCTAGATTCTAAAAGAGTTTTTCCGTCAGTATGAATATTCTCTAATAATAGAGCTTTGGGATTTGGATTGAGATTCATAATTATTTAATAATCTCAGCGCTTTCTACAGTAATTTCGATATTATCAGAATCAACTGATATGAAACCTTTAGAAATTTTTATATCAAATTGTTTATTTTCATTTTCACGAATAGTTACGGTACCTTTTTTTAAAATAGAAAGAACTGGTACATGTCCAGAATAAATTCCGATTTCACCATCAGCGGAAGGCGCAACGACAAATTCGCATTCACCTTTCCAGATCAAATTATTAGCATCTACTACGTTTACATTAAGACTCATATATAAATT
>JAISKS010000047.1 GCA_031260825.1 Bifidobacteriaceae bacterium | reverse complement strand
AAATTAATAAGGTACGACCTGAGAAAAATACGCTGTCTGGATTAACCCATGGCATACAAGATACTGCGATTGGTGAGTATGTACCTGCAATAATTAAGAAAATGTTTACATGGTCGATTCGGCGAAGTACCATTTTAGTGCGTGGGCCCCAGTTGAAAATATTATAAATTGCAGACATTGAAAATAAGATTGTTGAGCATACCATAAATTCAATAGAGGCTAAAAGTTTATGAGTGTTTGATTCTGGTAAAACTGCTGCAAGTGTGATTAATACTACTCCTAATGCTAGTACTAGAGGGGTAAATCCGGCATGAAACCAGCCGCGAAGGAGAGTGCGCTCGGTTGGGAGGTTTTTAGAAGGTTTTTTAGCGGCAGGTTTTGCTTGGTTTGCCGCGGAAGTTGCCGCGGAAGTTGCTACGGTTTTCGTAGATTTTGCCGCGGATTTTGTAGCAGGTTTTGTAGATTTCGCAGCGGGTTTCGCAGTAGATTTCGCTACTGTTTTCGCTACGGATTTTGTAGCAGGTTTTGTAGATTTTGTAGCAGATTTAGTACCTGATTTAACTACTGAAGCGGCTTTTTTGGCAGGTTTTGTACCATCTTTAGAAATAGATTTTTTTTCGTCCATATAATTAGTATATCAGATTTTAAATATAATGTATAATATATTTTATGGACAAAATTCTCACAAAAAATGATTTGAAATTAAAAAGGCGCAAACAATATCGGCAGATTATAGCGCTTTCTATCCCTATTTTAGGGCAAAGTATTTTCGAACCTATTATGATGTGGATTGACACTTTTATCACAGGAAACTTTTTAGGTACTGATGAACTTGGGTCGATCACTATCGCGACGTCAATCACACAGGCGCTAATCGGCATTTTTGTATTTATGATTTACACAACGAATGTAACTGTTGCAACTGCATTTGGTGCCAATAAACGCTCAGAGGGATTACGCGCAGGGCTAGATTCTGTATTTCTCTCATTAATTATTGGGGGTGCACTTTCGCTGTTTTTATATTTTGCAGCGCCATTTATTATCGGTACTTTCCATAGCACAACTGAGGTTTATGAGGGTGGAGTGGCGTATATGCGCGGTTATGCGCTTGGCGTTACGCAAATTATGATTAGTATGAGTTTGCTTGGAATTTTGCGCGGAATGCGACTTTACAAAATTCCTGTGTACACTGCTATTGCGTCTTGCATAATAAATGCGGTACTTTCTTATATGCTAGGTGTGATGTTTGGAATGGGGCTTTTTGGCGTTGCGCTTTCGACTACAATCGGCAACACAATTGGTATGATTATTTTTGGTGTACCATTTGCTCGAGCATTATTTGTAGAAAAAGTTCGCTTAAATCCTAGTCTTACGGGGCTTAAAGGCGTTATGAAAACTGGTGCTCCGATTTTTATTCGTACTGTTGCACTTTGGGGAAGTATCACATTTTTAATGTATCAAACTGCATTTCACGGTACAGAATTTATCGCTGCATGTCAAGTTCTTGACGCGATACTCGTTATATCATATATATTTCTTGATGCAATCGCTATGTCAATTCAGACAATTATTAGCGAGCAAATTGGGGCGAAATCCTTTGATGAGGCAAATGATACTTTCGCTGCAGCCCTTCATTTAGGCTTATATGTTGGTACGGGATTATTCGTGTTTATGTGTGCATCGGCTCCATTTTTATGCGATTTCTTTACAAATGATACGAATTTATATTGGTATATTGTTCTCGGAACTGTCGAGGAAGCGGTATGTATGTGGCATTTCTCAGTAGCGTTTATCACGGATGGAGCGCTGATTGCGGCTGAAGATGGTTGGTATTTATCAAAGGTAATTTTGGTAGCTATGGCGATTTTTATACCGCTAGTTTCTGCTGTGAGCCTCGGAGCTCCGTCAACTCCAATTGGATTTTTGTTGATTTGGATACCTTATGATTTCGTGTTTAATGGTACACGTGCGATTGGTGGATTTAGAAGATACAAAACTGGCGATTGGCTTAAAAAGTATCTATAAAAAATTTTTCTGCGGGGAATGCAGGGGCAATATACCGATTTTGAACATTTTGCTGCCCAAAAACCCCAAAATTGTTCAAAATCGGTATATTGCCCTGAATATTAGCTAATGATTCGGCCTTTTGAGATTCGAATTTGTTCGTCACAAACTTCTGCAACTTCTTTACTATGTGTTACAATGATTACACATTTGTTCTCATCATGAGCAAGTCTTGTGAAGATTTCTAGAATATCGTCTTGAGTGTCAGAATCTAAGTTTCCTGTTGGCTCATCAGCGAGAATCACATCAGGACCGTAGCATAAAGCACGAGCGATTGCGATACGTTGTTGCTGTCCACCAGACATATGTCCAACTGGAACTTTTGCATATTCGCGTTCAAGATTCACAACATCAAGAAGCTGATTTATAAGCTCTTTACGTTGAGGTTTTGAAATTCGCATTCCGCTTGCATCAAGGCTCATTGTGATGTTTTCTGCAGCTGTAAAGCTTGGAAGCAGATTGTAGCTTTGAAAAATCACGCCAACATTTTTCGCACGATATTTGTAGCGATCGATTTTATCTAAGTCATCACCGTTGAATAAAACCTCACCATCTGTTGTAACATCTAAGCCTGCTAGAAGTGAAAGAAGTGTTGTTTTTCCACCACCAGATTTTCCTGTGATTGAATATATTTTACCTTTTTCAAAGTTTAGATTTATATCTTGTAGAACATTTCGTTTCGTTGGATATGAATATGAAATGTCTTTTAATTGTAATACTGTCATTTTGTTTCCTTTATCTTATTGGCTTTTGGCCATTTATATTTGGTCGGTACACGCCTACTAGGAGGCAAGCGTGTACCATTATCTATACTATTTCTCTATTCCGTTTCTTATGTTCTATCCGCTAGAATTCTTAATGGTTCATATCGCATAACAGATGATACTGTGATTAGCGAGGCAAGGAACACAATTAAGGCAGCTGCAAGAATAAGTTCTAATACGATTTGGATATTTACAGCGGCATCAACAGAGTCAACATATTCAATTGGAGCTGCGGCTGCGGCTGCGCGTCCACCAGGTCCACCACCCATTGCATCTGGACCAGTAGATGTTTGGCCTGCTGCAGTATCAAGAGATTGAACAATTGGGCCTGTATCTTTTCCGAAATTGCTAGTTTTTGTAGCGGTTTCAGCTGTAGCAGTTGCAATTTGTTTTTCTAGTAGTGAATTTGCGATTGATGGGGATGCTGCTGCACCTGCGCCTACACCAATTAATATGGCAATTAATGAGACAACGAGCAATTCTACAATAAATTGCATTGCAACTTTTGCTTTGTTTACGCCAATTCCAAGGTATACGCCAATTTCATATTTACGTTCACGAATATTGAATGCATTTATGATTGTAAGAACGACAACACCAATTGCAAGTACAATCCAAAGAAGTTTATTTGAAAAATCTTTTAGATTATTAAGCGGTGTTAGACTAGCCTCGAATGATGTTAAATCTGTTGATTTAATTTGATATTTTTCTGTGTCAAGACCTGCAGTTGCTGCTTGATCAGCAAATTGCTCATAGTTTTCTATATTATCAAAAATATATGTAAAAGACACTCCTTGTTTTTCCATAGGATTAAAATTAGTTACTCCTTCTTCGCCTGCTGCTGCTGCTGCGGCTGCAGATGCAGATTGAACTGTTTCAAATATGCGAGCATAAGTTTCATAATTCATATAAATTGCGTTTGCAGGATTAGCGAAACTCATTTCGCGTCCCATCATTGATGATGCATTATCTGAATCAGTAGCTGCTGTTGTGTAAATACCTACAATTTTTAATGTATATGTAATTGTATTATCTTGAGGATTTACTAAAGTGATTTCGTCGCCGACCTTTGATTCGTTGAAAGATGCAAGCTCATCGCTTATTATGATTTCAGAATTATCTGTACCAAAATCAAATACAGCGCCTTCTTTTTCACCAGCATCATCAGTAGAAATTAATTTGGTACCATTTTGAAATTCAGTCATTGCTGTAGGTGAAGAATAGCCAGTGACTGCGAAATCTGTTGAGGCAAGTTTAAATACAGATACTGTACCACCGTCCATACTAGCTTTTCCACCGCGCTGCGCAAGTTGAGAGGCATCATCTTCAGATTCATCTTCTTCAGTTGTTGAATATTTTACAAAAGCTTTGTCTTCTGGTCCGTTTAGTGAGGTTGTGCCTGAATAATAAGTACCCTCAACTGACGATACATCAGCGTATTTTTTGTAATCATCTAATGTTAGCACCGCTTGTCCTGATACAGATTCAGTTAAGGCTTTGCGTCTTTCTTGAATTGTACCAGTTGCCGCACTGTCCATTTTTACAGGTATTGCGCTTATGCTTGCAGTGATTTTTGTATTCGCGAGACCGTTTTCTTGCAGCGTTGTTGCAGCATTAGAAATCGCTAAGGCGATTGTTGAACAGACGCCAATTGCTAATACAATTATTCCTATTAATATATTTCTTACGAGAGCTTTTTTGATATTCCTCGTAGCATTTTTTATAATGAACATATGATTCTCCTATATTATGTTATGATTATATTATAATTTTGTTATCTTAAAGAAATATTAAAAAGAAGTTGTAATTTAAATTAAAATTGCGGGGGTTTTGGATAATAGGGTTTCTTAAATCACAGGAATTCTAATTAAAAACGTCAACCCTTTGCCGATTTTATCAGGGTCAATTGTTGAAAAAACATCATCTACATTATTAGCATTAAATATAGAAATCTTATTATCATTTTTTAATTTTGCTACTTGCTCTGTGGTCAATGTATCAATGGCTTTTATTGTACCGCTTGAATTATTCACAACAGCTTGCGCAATAGAAAGCCCCAAACCTGTACCAGATTTTTCCTTGCTTCTTGAATCATCAGCGGTTACAAATCTTTCAAACATTTTTTCTTTCATTTCATCAGTTACGCCTTCGCCATAATCGCTGAATTTTAGCTCAAGAACCTTATCGTTATTTATCATCGTCGCAGAGATTTTTACAGGTACACCATTTTTTGTATGCTTTAATACATTTCCCGTAAGATTTGTCATTAATAGTTCAAGATTATTTACTTCAATTTTGGTCTTATATGAGATTTTTATTTCAGGAAGCTCTAAAATTATATCGCGTGTATTATCTAAAAGCTTAATATCATCTTTTGCGGTTAAAATTGTCTTTTTAATAAGCTTGAGATCGGCGTAATTTTTGATTTCTTGAGGATCATCTTTTGTATTTTCTAATGTTGTTAATTTAAGCATATTTTGAACAAGCCCATTCATTCGATCGTTAGCCTTTTGAATATTATGAATTAATTTATCTTCGTCAGATTTTTTCACAGCACCCATATTATATAATTCTAGATAGCCTTTCATTATCGCAATTGGAGTTTTTAATTCATGAGATACATCTGATACAAATCCTCTCATTCTAGTATTATCTTCTTCAAATTTTACAAGTTTTTTGATAATAAAAAGAGATACAATAGCTCCCGAAATCATAATTATCAAAAATGATGCAAAGATTTCAGTTAGTAGCGCACGAGAAAGGTCTTTGAAAAGTCCAGTAGCTCTCATCTCCGCTTCATTTTGTAGATGATCAAAATATGCATCCCCGGGCATAACTCCATAAGGCGCCATTAATTGTATGTCATGAGTTTCTATAAGGGTTTCTGCTTCATTAGAAAACTGACGAATATTATTAGCGTTTTGCTCTTTTAATTGACTATTAATATTATATCTAATAATTCCCCATGATACTAATCCACTGAGAATTAAGGCAATTGTTAAATAAGAAAACATAATGAATGGAATCTGAAAACTTATTGATTTCTTTTTCCACCAAAAACTAAAGTTTGTAGAAAATTGTGATTTACCAAAAAACTCACTTGCTGATTTTCTTTGGCTCATAATATTCCTTGTTAAAATTTAGTATTTATATTATAACTTCTTTTTTATAAAATTGCCTTAATATTTATTTAGAATTTAGTATTAGGTATTTTTATTATTTGGTACTATTTTTGGTACTACTTTTGGTACTATATTTTGTGCTTTTTATTTTGAGCGCATTATATAGCCAATGCCGCGCTTTGTTTCGATTTGTTTTTTACCAATCTTAGCACGTAAATAGCTCATATAAGTTTCAACCATAGTGGCATCTGTTACAAAATTGTAACCCCATATTTCACTTAAAATCTCATCTTTAGAGATTACTGTATCAGCACGTTTCATCAATAGCATAAGAAGCTTAAGCTCAGTTGCTGTTAGATCGACACGTTTTCCACTAACAATAACATCAAGGTTTTCTTGATTAATTGTGATATCTTTACATTGCAAAATTGGATCATCTAAAATTAATAGTTTCTCTCCTGGGATAGCTCTTAAAAGCACTTTTAGACGTGTTAGAACCATTTCAATGCTAAAAGGTTTTTTGATATAATCATTTGCGCCGATTGTTAGACCAAATAATTCATCATTAATATCATCTTTTGCTGTTAGAAATAAAATTGGGATTTCACTTCCGCTTTTACGAATTTCTTTTACTACAGAAAAGCCATCTAGCTCAGGCATCATGACATCTAATATAGCTGCATCATAATGATTGTCTGGATCAAGAATAGCTTCTTTAGCTTGTGTGCCAGTTGAAAAAGTATCAACTTCATAGCCAGAAAATTCTAATGACGTTTTTAATATGTCTACAATTTGGTCTTCATCATCAGCTACGATAATTCTCATTTTTTCATCTGTTTTTTGTTCAGTTTTTTTATACATAATTTTTCCTAATTAATAATTTACATGAATATTATAACTTTTTTACATTAAAGGATGCTTAAAGATGCCTTTTAATTCTATATATAATATTGGTTCAAGACCAGTTTAGTGTCTTGAATCCCTTTCATTTTTTAATATTTTTGTTTCATTTTTTAAATTCATAATACTATTATATCACAAAAAAAACGATTTTTTTCATATTTTT
>JAISKS010000079.1 GCA_031260825.1 Bifidobacteriaceae bacterium | reverse complement strand
GATTTAGGTATCAACTCTAACTTAAAATCTGCTACAATATATACAGGTCAAGACAACCAGGAAGGATTAGGATGAAACTCGAAGAGCTACTAAACTACTGGACAGCCGCACAACCGCTCAAACCAGATGTAAAACGACGTATGGATCAACAGTTCATGATTGATTTTAACTACAATTCCAACCACCTTGAAGGCAATACATTGACATACGGTCAAACCAGATTGCTTTTGCTTTTTGGAAAAGTTGAAGGCGAAGGAAATATACGTGATTTTGAGGAAATGAAAGCATCTAATGTTGGACTCAAACTTATCCAGCAAGAATCAGGGAATTCTGATTTTAGTCTGACAGAAGGTTTTATTCGAGATTTGAATAAAATTCTTCTTGGAGATGATTTTTTTAAGTTTACACCAGATGGACAAAGTAGATATCTAATACATACTGGAGTATATAAAACTCGTCTAAATTCTGTTATTACCAGATCTGGAGAGGAGTTCCACTATGCACTTCCAGAAGAAACATCAGCAATGATGAGTGAATTAATTTCTTGGTTTAAAGAAGAGGAAAACTCGCATAATTTGAGCGCTATTGAACTTGCAACATTATTCCATTTCAGATATATCAGAATACACCCATTTGAAGATGGAAATGGTAGAATTGCTAGATTGCTTGTGAATTACATTCTCGCAAAATATGGATACCCAATGATTGCAATTTTATCGGCAGACAGGGATGCATATCTTGAGGCATTAGGAAAATGTGATGCGGCGGTAGGCATGTCGCCTTTTGATGGAGCAAATGCGACAATTGAACAGGTAAAGCCACTGACGGATTATATCAAAAACTATGTTGTCAAGAAGCTTGAATTTGCAAAAGATTTACTCGATGGTAAGATTAGTGAAATTGTAGAAACGCAAGTTGAAGATTTGTATACTGTCCAGAGTAGACTTAGCTCGCTACAGAATCTCGCAGAACCACATACTACTCCGCAGAACCATATGAAATCTGTGGAATCAATGGAATCAATGTCGGACGAAAATTGGCGCAAGTTTGGCGCAAGTTTGGCGCAAGTTTCAAAATCAGGCGTTGATCTTGCCGGTACCATATTCCAAAACTACTCAGCTAAACCATTCTTTACACTCGACAATCTTGAGTCTGATTTGATTCAATCACGAAGAACTTTGCAGCGACTTCTTAAAGAGTTGATCGATAATGACATTATTTCTGCAGAAGGTACCACATCGGATCGTAGATATAAGATAAAAAGCTAAATGATTAAACTGTTTTTATAAATTAAATACAGAATATTTGTATTTAATTTGATAAATTGGCGCAAGTTTGGCGCAAGTTTCTAAATCGGGCGTTAATCTTGCCGAAACCATATTCCAAAACTACTCAGTTAAACCATAATAACATATGTAAAAAATATCATACATAATATGTTAAATATTTTAATCAAAATGTATATTTGAAAAAATTTATGCTACAATATCTATGAAGGGGAGATAAAATGATTGAAATAATTAGTAAAAACATTAAAAATATTCGTAAAAAATTACAATATTCACAAGAAGATGTTGCTGAAAGATTGGGGATGAGTCGACAGACATATATTAGTATAGAGTCTGGAAATAGGGACATAACGACAGAGGAGATCGATAAACTTTCTGCTCTATTTAAAGTAACACCAAGTGAAATTATTGAGGAAAATAGAAATAATGAAAAATTTATAGAAATGTACCAATTTGTTTTATCAATTTTTAATAAGTCTGGAATTCCTAAAACAAAACTTGCTAAAATTTTATATCTTTGCGATTTCCGATACTTTTATGATAATTTAAAATCAATTACGGGTGTTCATTATATTCATCGTCAGTTTGGACCGCTTGCTGATATATTTGGTGATACAACATATAATATGGAGGATAATGGGCAAATCACCATTACGTATACTCCCAATCAAGCACAGATTATTAAATCTAAAATGTATAAACCAAAATTTAATTTATTAACTGAAGATGAAAAAATAGTTATAAAAGAAATATGTACATTATGGATGGATAAATCAACTGAGGAAATTGTTAATTTTACACATGAACAAAAACCATGGAGTTCAAGCAATGACGGTGAATATATTCCTTACTCTTTAATTATTCAGGAGGATCCAGATCATGTTTACCAACCTGTTGAATAAAAGTGATAAATAATTATAATTTATATATTAAACTGTTTTTATAAATTAAATACAGAATATTTGTATTTAATTTGATAAATTGGCGCAAGTTTGGCGCAAGTTTGGCGCAAGTTTCAAAATCCGCAGCCCGATCTTCCAGAAAATATTCTAAAACCAATTGCATAATTTTATCTGCTATAATAGAATTATGAGAAAAACATTAATTATTCTAATAGGCTAAATCATGAAATTATATCACGGAAGTAATGTATTAATTACCCAGATTGATTTATCAATTGGCAGAGATGATGTGGATTTTGGGCGAGGATTTTATCTAACAAGTGATTACGCTCAAGCTCTAAATAGAGCAAAAAATATCGTTGCTATTAAAGGTGGAATCGGT
>JAISKS010000073.1 GCA_031260825.1 Bifidobacteriaceae bacterium | reverse complement strand
TATCGCGTTGTAAAAGACGGAAAAGTAACTAATAAAATCGAGTATTTATCTGCTGATAAAGAATTCGGAAAAATCATCGCTCAGGCTAACCAAGAGCTTAAAGAAGATGGTACTTTCATTAGTGATTTCGCGCTAGTTCGCGGTACCGACGGCGAGGCAGACGATGTACCTGTAAAACAAGTTCAATATATGGATGTATCTCCACGTCAAATGGTATCAATCGGTACTTCTCTAATTCCGTTCCTTGAGCATGACGACGCTAACCGCGCACTTATGGGTGCCAACATGCAGCGCCAAGCCGTACCTGTGATAAATCCAGAAGCTCCAAGAGTTGGTACAGGTGTTGAAATGCAAGTTGCAAAAGACTCAGGTGATGTGCTTCTAGCTCCAGTAGATGGTACTGTAAAAGAGTTCAAAGATAATTCAGTTATTTTCGAAGATAAAGATAATAAAGAAATTGAACTTAATCTTACAAAATTCGCTCGTACAAACCAAACAACATGCAATAACCACAAAATCGTTGCTAATGTTGGCGACAAACTTAAAAAAGGCGATGTAATTGCTGATGGTTCTTCATCTGAAGGCGGAGAATTAGCGATTGGTAAAAACCTTATGGTTGCGTTTATGTCTTGGGAGGGTTATAACTACGAAGACGCTATTATTCTTAGTGAGCGCATTGTAAACGACGATGAACTTACATCAATTCATATCGAAAAATATGAAGTTGAATGCCGCAAAACTAAACTTGGCGATGAGCAAATCACTGACGACTTGCCAGACGTATCTGAGGCTGCAAAGGCTAATTTAGACTCTGAAGGTCTTATTCGCGTTGGTGCTGAAGTTAAAGAGCGCGACATTCTTGTAGGTAAAGTCACACCTCGTGGCGATACATCATCTTCACCAGAAGAGAAATTATATCAAGCAATTTTCGGCGACGAGAAACCTATGAGAAACTCATCATTAAAGGTTCCTAACGGCGGCGGCGGAATTGTAACAGATGTACAAGTTTTTGAATCAGATGATCCAAAAAATAACGACGTAATCAAAACTGTAAGAGTGCTTGTTGCACAAAAACGTAAGATTACTGTTGGTGATAAACTTTCTGGACGCCATGGAAATAAAGGTGTTATCTCAAAGATTCTTCCAATCGAAGATATGCCATATTTAGAAGATGGTACTCCAGTTGACGTGATTCTAAACCCAATGGGTGTGCCTGGACGTATGAATGTTGGACAGGTTCTTGAAGTTCATTTAGGTTGGCTTACAAAGCGCGGTTGGAATATCAACCTTGCAAAAGGCAAAGAAAACGATGCATGGAAATCACAAGTTCCAGCTGAGCTTGCTGAAGTTGCACCTGGAGCAAAAGTTGCTACACCAGTATTCGACGGTGTATCAAGTGATGTTGTAATGGGACTTTTCAAAGCACAAAATGTTGATCCAGATTACGGCCCACTTGTTCAAGAAACAGGAAAAGCTGTACTTTATGATGGTAGAAGTGGAGAGAAATTCCCTATGCCAATCAGCGTTGGATATATGTACATTCTAAAACTCCATCATTTAGTTGATGATAAAATGCATGCACGTTCAACAGGACCTTACTCAATTGTTACACAACAACCTCTTGGTGGTAAAGCACAATTCGGTGGTCAGAGATTCGGTGAAATGGAGGTTTGGGCTCTTCAAGGATATGGTTCAGCTTACTCACTTCACGAAATGATGACAATCAAATCTGATGATATTATCGGTCGTAATAACCTATACACTTCGATTCTTAAAGGCCTACCAATCTCTAATGATGGTACTCCTGAATCATTCAAAGTGCTTGTAAAGGAAATGAGATCACTTGGATTAAATGTTACACTTTTAGACAAAAATGATAAAACTCTTAACATTGATGAAATCTCAGGTTCAACTGAAATTATGACTCGTGCGATTAAAAAAGATCGTCCGCAAATTCGTCCAAATGCAAACTTTTCGGGAGAAAATAATGCAGATGAAGGATTCTCTGAAATCATAAAAGCAGAAGGATCAAGCGCAGATGAAGATAATAGTTTTTCAGTAGATGAAATCGCTGCACAATAATTGAAGAGCTATATTTAGGAGTAAATAATGACAAGTATTAATAAATTTAACCAAATAAAAATCACATTAGCTAACCCTGATCAAATTAAAAACTGGTCTTATGGCGAAGTTAAAAAAGCTGAGACAATCAGTTTCCGTACACATAAACCAGAAAAAGACGGTTTATTTGATGAGAGAATTTTCGGACCTATTAAAGATTTCGAATGCTCATGTGGAAAATATAAAAACCGTAGATTCAAAGGAATTGTTTGCGAGAAATGCGGCGTGGAAATCACTTCTGCTAAAGTTCGCCGTGATAGAATGGGACATATCGACCTTGTAACACCTATTGCACATATCTGGTTTACAAAATCAGCTGGTGGAAAAATGGCTTCATTAATCGGTATTCCTCAAAAATATCTTGAGTCAATTATCTATTATTCAAACTACGTTATCACTAATGTGGACGATGGAGCTCGCTCAGAACTTCTAGGTGAGTACCAAAAAGAATTAAAAGAAGAACTAGTTCAAATCGAATCTATTAAGAAAGATAAAGAAAAAATCTTCCGCGATAAAATTGCTGATTTACAAAAAGGTTCTAATTCAAAAATGGCTGTGACAAAAGAGATTCAAAATCTTAATAAACGAATTGACGAAATCGATTCAAGCACACAAAAAATTATTGGTAAAATCAACCTAAGTTTTGACATTTTCAAACATATGAATTTCGGTACAATTATCGAAGATACAATTGACGAATTTGGCAATTTAGTTTTTGGTACAGATATATTCAAAGAACTTACAAAGCGTTATCATGAGTGCTTTAGCGGTTCAATCGGTGCTGAAGCTGTGAAAATTATGCTTGATAATTTAGATATGGATAAAGAACTTGCTGAGGCAAAAGCTGAACTTCAAGATCAAATTGAAAAAAGTGCAACTTCTCCAAAGATCAAATCTTTATTAACTAGAGTTGAGACACTTTCATCATTTATTAAAAACGATATTGCTCCTAGCTCAATGATTATGGATGTTGTACCTGTGCTTCCTCCAGAGCTTCGCCCAATCGTGAATCTTGATGGTGGACGTTTTGCTACATCTGACCTTAATGATTTATATCGCCGTGTTATCAACCGTAATAACCGTCTAAAGAAACTTCTAGAATCAGATACAATCGATATCGTTGTAAATAACGAAAAACGTATGCTTCAAGAAGCTGTGGATGCCTTATTTGATAATGGTAAACGCGGACGTATTGTGACTGGTACAAATGGCCGTCCTCTAAAATCTCTATCTGAAATTCTTAAAGGTAAACAAGGTCGTTTCCGTCAAAACCTTCTTGGAAAGCGCGTTGACTATTCAGGTCGTTCTGTAATTGTTGTTGGTCCTGAACTTAAACTTCATCAATGTGGTCTTCCAAAGAAAATGGCTCTAGAGCTATTCAAACCATATATTGAGCATGCGCTTATTGATATGGGTTATGCAAATTCACCTCGTATTGCTAGCAAATTTATTGAGAGCCAATATGTTGAGGT
>JAISKS010000043.1 GCA_031260825.1 Bifidobacteriaceae bacterium | reverse complement strand
TTATATAATTGTTTTTTATTTTATATACTACCATAATTAGATTATATCATAAACTAATCTGGTCTTGAACCTTTATATTATATATGAAAATTATAAATATAGTTTATTTTTTATAATTTTTTTGATATATTGGGGGGTTTGGGGGTTTGGGCTGTCATTCCTGTACCATAAAATGGCGAGCTCGCTCGACCGGGAATCTGGGTTTTTGGGTTGGGCTTGTCATTCCAGTACCATAAAATGGCGAGCTCGCTCGACCGGGAATCCATAGGGTTTTGGGGGGCAATATACCGATTTTGAACATTTTAAGGTGTTTTTAGGGGGTAAAATGTTCAAAATCGGTATATTGCCCATGTTTTTTAGTTTTTTGGAGCAGTTTTTAGGCTGATTTTTTGGCGAGACTACGTTTTATCCCTTATTTGGTTTGATTTTTGTGACTTTTTTAGGGAAAAAACGTAGTCTCGGCAAATTAATGTGTTTTTTGGGGTGATTTTTTGGCGAGACCCCCATTTGGTGTAGTTTTTGGGTATTTTTTGGGTAAAAACTACACCAAATGGGGGTTTCGACAAAAAAAGGAAACCAAATGGGGGTTTCGAAAGAAAAACTGGGCCAAATCGGGGTTTCGACGGATTTTTAGATTCCTGCTTTCGCAGGAATGACATGCGAGCAGAATGACAAGTGAGCAGGAATGACATGCGAGCAGGAATGACAGGCTAATCAGCAATATACTCGCTATGAAGTTCTAATTCCGAATGTTTATACGAATATAGGAAATAAATCACTAGCCCAATCGCCATCCAAATTAAGAAAGTAAGCCAAGTTCGAACAGCGAGCTGCATGGTCAGCCATAGGCAAACTGTACCAGATATTATAGGGAAAACTGGGCAAAATGGCACTTGAAAAGGTTTAACTCCTGATGTTGCATCTTCATCAATTAATTCTGGATGTTTCTTTTCGATTTCTCTAAATTTCTTTTCTCCATTTTTTCTAAAAACAGGTACAGAATATGAAACAACGATGAACGCAAATAAAGTACCTATTGAAATCATTTCATCCAAAACATCTGCGTATGCGAAAGCTGCGACTAATGTCATTAGAACTCCCCCGATGATTTGAATGCGGTAAGGTGTGTCATGTTTGCCAGTCACAGAGAGTGATTTTGGAAGAAGGCCATCTCTTGACATCGCAAAAACAATTCGCGAAAATCCTAACATACACATTAAAATAACTGAGAATAATCCGATGATAATTCCGAATGCGATAATTGCGCCGATATTATTATCGCCGTGAATCGCAAATGCAGTTGTGAGTGATGGGGTCGAATCTGGATGCGTTGCAGTCCATTCAGCAAAAGCAGTGTATGGTACCATTCCACAAGTAATCACGGCAACTGTAACATAAATTCCTGTAACCAAAAGCACTCCAGCGATTAATCCAAGTGGTACATTTTTGCGTGGATCTTTGGCCTCTTCAGAAAGTGAAGCAGCATTATCAAAGCCGATGAAAGCGAAAAATATTACGGATGCTCCACTGAAAATACCGATGATTCCGTAGTTTGAAGGGTTAAGACCGAGTAAGAAACTAAAAAGTGACTGATGAAGAACATTGCTTACATCAGATACAGACTCGACAGATGCTGGGATAAACGGTTTGAAGTTTGCAAGGTCAAAATATTTAAGTCCCATAATCACAACAACCGCGATGACGATTAATTTGACTACAACCAATACATTGGCCACCATTGAAGATATATCTGTACCGCGTATTAATAGAAAAACTAATACAAAAGCAAGGATTGGAATTGGCCAGTCAAAAACAAGTCCACTATCGGCTGAGCCATTTCCGCCAATATGAATCGGCGATAAATCGGCGCCCAAAAGATCGAAGAAATCATAGAGATAAACACACCAGTATTTTAAAATAACAGTCGCAGCTAAAAACATTTCCAGAATTACGCTCCAGCCAATTAGCCAAGCCATAAATTCGCCAAGCGCTGCGTATGAATATGTATATGCAGATCCAGTGACGGGAATTACTGATGAAAATTCAGCATAGCACATTGCTGCGAGTAAGCAAACGAAACCTGCAATTAAAAATGAGATGATTGCGGATGGGCCTGAATAAACCGAGATAACTCGTGCGCCAACAGAAAATATTCCTGCGCCTACGCACATTGCAACACTCATTATTGCGATATTACGCCAATCAAGTGTTCGTTTTAATTTTCGAGAATTATCGTTTTTTAATGCCTTAAGCGTGTAGTCAACTGAATGTTTTCTTGTTAAATTCATATAAATTAATTTTCCTTATCTTCATCATGATACCATATAACAGTGGCTTTTATCGCATTAATTGTGAACATAATATACATCGCAAAATAAACATAGTTTTGTACTTTACCAACTGTTAAAAGTAAAGCTGCATAAATTATGATATATCCAAAATTAGCTATAAAAAATAAAATTCCACAAAGAGCTTTTCCTCTAATAAATAAGAATTTGGCACAAACCTGAACAACAAAAAGCACAACAGTTAGCGGGAATACAAATGCTGGCTGACCAGATTTCATAAGTCCCTTTCCAAAGAATACAAGTACCACTACACCAATTGCACCAACAATACTAGTGATAATTAAGTCAGTTTTTTTCAGTTTTGTCACTTCAATTTTAGATTTATAAGTGAATAGTCCAATGAAATTTAATAAGATTCCATAAATTGCAAGAATCATTTTAGCCATAATTTCTTGTTTGAAATAATTATAGAAATCGCAAGCTGTGACTAAAATCGCAGCAATGAACATTGGTCGTCCGATGCGGTTTGCCTGCATAATCACAACGAACATTCCACCGATTCCGCTGAATAACGATAAATATGAATCAATCGATGTAGGATTGAATTTTAATGATGCAGCTCCGATTACTAGGGCTATACCTACAATTAAAAATGTAGCATCATATTTTTTTGATGAAAATATTTTATAGGCATTTTCGAAACCTTTTGTTTTGACTATATTATTCATCTAGTTCACTTTCTATTATTTTGTGCTTATAAAAAGCAACTATTATTTTTTGAATTTATTTAGCTGCTGCTTTAAGTCCGTTTTTTCTTCCTAAACGAATCAAATAATAATATAATCCAAATACTACAACTGCCAATGCAACTCCACCAAATGCACCAGTTTTTGCAAGTCTGGCAGCTTCCAATGCAGCTGCTTCTGCTTCAGCGTCAAGCCCATCTAGAGAGCTTACAGCGTTGGCGGTTGTTGCTACTGAACTTACAATTTGTCCTTGGTCATTATATATTACAACAGTATGATTGCCAGGTTCAATTTCAGCTAATGTTGCCATATCATCAATTTTTGATTGTACGGAGTTAATAGTATTATCGCTACCAATAGAATATGTTCCAACAAAAACTGGAGATGAGTATACATAGATTGCAACTTGTTCATCAGCGCCTACTTTATAATTACCTGAACCAATAACAGAACTGTTTAATTGAATATCTCCTAAATCATTAAAACTAGATTTACCATCTGGCGCTGGAGCAACAGCCGATGCAACTGGTACATCTGGACCATTAACTTTAACTAAGCCAGAAGCAATAATTACATTTGCTTGTAAGCTGTCAACATTTGTAGCACCATCAATTGTAAAACCTAATTGTCCGTAACTTGGGCTAACCTGAGCCGGATTTAACTGAATATTATTTAAACCAAAATTTATTTTTCTAGTAGTGTTGATTTTTAATACACCTGTAAAATCAGTATC
>JAISKS010000003.1 GCA_031260825.1 Bifidobacteriaceae bacterium | reverse complement strand
TTCTGTACGAATTAAGCCGATGTCGCTTATCGCGCTATGTTTGAAATAAAATACCATTTAAAAAATCCTAATTGTCTTATATTAATTTTAGCACAGTTTTTCCAATTTTTATGTTATCTCCCACAAAAAGTTGTTTTGTTTTTACATTAGAATCGGGAAATGCATTACTGTGCAAATCAGTTTTATTAACAATTGTCCCATTAGAGCTGCCCATATCTTCTATATATACTCCATTATTTGAGTGAAATATGCGTGCATGAATTCTTGAAAGGATTTTATCATCCAAAATAATTGTCGCTTCTTGCCCTCTGCCTATTGTCATTTCTTGTGTAGTGATTTTGAAAGTTTTTCCACTATTTGGACCAGAGATTACTGCAACTACAGATGGATTTGAGTCATTATGTGGTACGGATTTTGATGATTTTTTCTTAATTGATTTTCCAAAAACATCATCTCGAATAAGTGATATCACTGTGATAATAAATAACCATAAAACGACAAGTATGCCGATTCTAATAGAAAATAATAAAACTCCAGACATTATCTAAATTTTATAGTTTTTTTATATTGCCATTTGGTGCCATATAAACATAACGAAGAGCGGCTTCTAAATATGTAAGTGCTCCTGTAGATTTTCCTGCAAATTGCATTACAGAAAGATTATGACTTGGAGCTTCGGCAATACGAACATTTTGAGGAATAAGCGTTTTTATCAGTATTTCTGGGTATACTTGCTTTACTTGGTCGACAACATCGCGGCTAAGATTTGTACCACCTTGATACATTGTAATTAATATTCCAGAAAGAGATAAGTCTGGATTTAAGTTTTTTTGAATTTGAGAAATAGTTTGAGCGATATGTGTCACACCTTCAAGAGCGTAATATTGCGCTTGAATAGGGATTAAAACCTCGTTTGCAGCAACGAGCGAATTCACAACAAGCAGACCTAAAGTTGGTCCACAATCGATGATAATATAATCATAAGCAGGTTCGCCGCGACTATCACGATACTCAGTAATTGCCTCGATTTTTTCTTTTAAAATATACTCACGACCGATTGTATTTAATAGTTCAACATCAGCATTTGCTAGGAGCGGTGATGAAGGAATTATATCTAAAGTAGGCAAATATTGATCAGTTTGTATCGCAGATTCAGGGTCAACATTTCCTTTTATCACATCATAAATAGTAGCTGTTTCTGGAGTTTTTTCGATATTAAAAGCAGTCGTTGCATTGCATTGCGGATCGAAATCAATCACTAAAACATGAAAGCCTTTAAGCGCATATACAGCAGCGAAATTAACGACAGTTGTGGTTTTTCCAACGCCACCTTTTTGATTCGCTACAGCAATTATTCGAGTAGATTTAGGTGCAGGAATTTTTAGGTCCATATAATAATTATACACACCTTCATTTTTCAAATTTTCTGTATCTAAATTATTATCCATAATGTACCTGATTAATATTTGGAATTTACAATTCCTGCGATTTGTAGCGCATTAAGAGCAGCACCTTTTCGTAGATTATCATTAGCGATAAACATTGATAAACCTTTGTTTTTTGGAGCTGATTGATCCGCTCTGATACGTCCTACAAATGATGGATTTTTTCCAGCAGCGAGTCTAGGTGTTGGAATTTCATCAACAATAATTGACTCTTTATTTGCAGAATCACTAAGAAGTTTTATTGCAATTTCAGGTGTGATATCGCGCTCAAATTCAGCATTAATCGAAAGCCCATGTCCTGAAAACACTGGTACGCGCACGCATGTACCACTTACTAATAATTCTGGAATATGTAAAATCTTACGAGATTCATCGCGAAGTTTTTGCTCTTCGTCGGTTTCGAGGGAACCGTCATTAACGATATCTCCAGCATATGGTACCACATTAAAAGCGATCGGACGTTTAAATTTAACTTGCATTTCGCTAGGCACATCATTAATTCCGCCGTCAACAGTTAATTCAAGCGGAGATTTTGTGCTATAAGTTTGGCGGGTCAATTCATGAATTCCCGCGACCCCTGCCCCACTCACTGCTTGATAAGTCGATACAATTAATCTGCTCATTGAAGCATTATCATGCAAAACTTTTAGCACTGGCATTGCTGCCATTGTGGTACAATTAGGATTTGCAATTATGCCTTTTTTGATAAATTCAGTGCTACAATCCTCAGGATTAACTTCCGCTACAACAAGCGGTACGTCAGGATCCTTTCTCCAAGCTGAAGAATTGTCTATCACAATAGCACCTGCTTTTGCAAATTTAGGAGCATATTCAAGCGAAACATTTCCGCCTGCAGAGAAAATAGCAATATCGATTCCTTCTAAATTAGCTTTAGAAAGATCTTCAACAACAATACGTTTATGATTGAAATTATGTGATTTTCCAGCTGATTTAGCACTTGCAAAAAATCTTACATTATTTACTGGTAGCAAACCGGCAACGACAACTTCCTCTAAAATAGAGCGCATTATTTTGCCAACTTGACCTGTCGCACCTACGATTGCGATATTAGCTTTTCTAGTTGATTTTACGAAATACATAATTATATATTTTTGCCGAGACTACGTTTTTTCCCTAATTTGGGCTGTTTTGCAGCTTTTTTTTGGGATAAAACGTAGTCTCGCCAGATAAAAATTATTTTACAGAATCAATTTTGCCTTGAACATCATCAAGAAGATCTTGCCAAGAAGAAATAAATGAAGCAACTCCATCGCTTTCTAATTTTGCAAGCTCAGCATCAAAGTCAATTCCAAGTGATTTAACTTTTTCGATGATTGCAGCAGATTCTACGCCTAGGCCAGAAAGTGTATCAGAAGTAGCAACACTAACTTCAGCAACAGCATTTAATGTAGCTTCTGGCATAGTGTTTACAACGTCTCCACCAACTAGTCCATCAACATAAAGTGTTTTTGAATAATCTGGGTTTTTTACGCCTGTTGAAGCCCAAAGTGGACGTTGACGTTTTCCGCCAGCTGCTTCTAATTCTGCCCAACGTGGGTCATTATTGAATGCATTCTCATAAGCTTCATAAGCAACGCGGGC
>JAISKS010000014.1 GCA_031260825.1 Bifidobacteriaceae bacterium | reverse complement strand
CACTTGAATATATTATTGCGAGAAACCATTTAGGTGTGATATTTATTAATGTTTTCGGTGGAATTACAAAAGCAGATGAGGTCGCAAAAGGTGCTCTTGCTTTTTATGAAAATCACTCTCCTACTTGCTCTAAATCAGAAGTGAAAATTGTGATGCATTTAGTTGGAAATGGAAAAACTGAGGCAAAAGCGATATTAAAAGAGGCTAATAATCCTAATATTACAATTGCAGATTCGCAAGAAGAAGCAGCTAAAATAGCGATCGAACTAGTATAAATTATGATAGAAGTACATAATGAAACTAAACTAGAAATAGATAGTGCGCAGTTCGCTGACCTTGCAAAATTCCTTTATAAAAAACTAAAAATTAATGATAGAGCAATTTTAAATTTAATTTTTGTCGGTGAGCGACATATCGAAAAACTTCATATTGAATATTTAAATTTACCAGGTCCAACTGATGTGATGAGTTTTCCAGTTGATGAATTAACTCCAGGTACGAAGCGCCCTTCAACAACTGTATCATCGGATGAGCCTGCTGTTCTCGGGGATATTTTCATTTGTCCAAGCTATGTAAAACGTAAAAATACGCAAAAAGATTTTGACTTAAATCATAAATATATGTTATTATTAACTCACGGAGTTCTTCATTTATTAGGCTATGATCATCATGAGCCTGAACTAAAACAAGAGATGTTTGAACTTCAAAAAGAGCTATTATTGGGATATTTTGAAACGCAAGAAAATATTGATTTAGAGCTTATGGATACTTGCATAGATAACTATGTGGAAGAGGTAGAAAATGAATAATTATATGCTTTTAGCATCAATTTTATTAAACGCAGTTTTGATATTTGCTGTTTATACGCTTTACAAAAAATATAAAGCTACTAAAATTGACACTACAGATTTCAAAAAATTCATTGATTCTAAATCACCAGTTTTATCTTCTGTGTCCTCACATTCACTTCAGATGATTGGGTCAATTTAT
Source organism: Bifidobacteriaceae bacterium (assembly GCA_031260825.1). Classification (GTDB taxonomy): domain Bacteria; phylum Actinomycetota; class Actinomycetes; order Actinomycetales; family Bifidobacteriaceae; genus JAISKS01. The sequence continues at coordinate 1,750 of JAISKS010000014.1, read as the reverse complement.
GATTTACAAGATACGATTGTTCGCGAAGTTATGGTACCTAGAACAGATCTAGAAACTGTTGATTTCAATGCTTCTGTAGATGATGTATATAAATTTTTTATGTCATCAGGTTTTTCAAGAATCCCTGTAATTGGTGAAGATATTGACGATGTTATAGGAATTGTGTATTTAAAAGATGTTGTAAAAGAGCTTCAAAAAAATCCTAAGAAAAAGTCGACAAAGGTAGATTCTATCGCACGTCCAGCGCATTTTGTACCTGAGTTTAAATTAGCTTCTGAGCTATTAATTGAAATGCAAAATGAGCGTAATCATATTTCGCTTGTAATTGATGAGTTTGGGGGAGTGGCAGGTCTTGTAACACTTGAAGATATTATTGAAGAAATTTTGGGTGAGCTTGTGGATGAGCATGATAAAGTTCAGCAGCATTCTGAGCCAGAGCAATTATCTGAAAATGTTTGGCGTATTCCTGCAAGACTTCCTATTGATGATTTATGCGAAATGTTTGATTTGGGCGAAAATGAAAATGACTCTATTGATACAGCTTTAGGCCTGATTTCATCGGTGCTTCAGAGTGTACCAAAACATGGCGATGAGGCTACATATGAAAATCTTAAAATGAAAGTCGACTATATAAATCGCAAAAAACAAATTGTATCGCTAATTGTTGAAAAACTTGATGATTCTTCAGATGCAGAAGAAATGGAAAATAATGAATAATGACATAACGGTTTCAGAAGACTTTAAATCTGGTTTTATTTCACTTGTTGGGCGCCCTAATGTTGGGAAGTCGACAATTATAAATAATATTATCGGATTCGATTTGCTCTCTGTATCTAATCGTCCTGAAACAACTAGAAAACTTACAAATTGTGTTTATAATTATTATGAAAATGATAAGACTACTAATGGAAAAACTAGTAATGGTCAGATCGTATTCGTTGATACGCCTGGTATTCATAAACCTCGTTCCGTTCTTGGAAAGCGCCTAAATAAGCTAGCAAACGAGGCTAAAAGTGATGTAGATGTTTTGATTTTCGTATGCCCAGCTGATCAGCCGCTTGGCCCTGGAGATAAGAAAATCATTAATGATGTTGTCAGATATAAATCTAAATCGAAGCTTTTTGCGGTACTTAATAAATGTGATAAAGTTTCTAAAAAAGAGGTACAAAATCGATTAATAGAACTCGCTACATACACTATTGAAAACAGTGAAAAACCTGATGAAACTGCCTTTCTCGAGATATTTCCACTTTTCGATACAGATATTCGTAAAGACACTAAAGGCGTCGACGAGCTTCTAAAAACCATATATTCTTATTTACCTAATGGTCCTCAATATTACCCAATTGATTTTTACGAATCTATTGTATTCTCAGCTAAAACTCCATTAGATTTGGATCAAATCGAAAACTTACAAGAGTATATTCGTGAAGCTGCATTAGAAAAATTAGATGACGAATTACCTCATTCTCTCGCGATTAAAATTGAAGATATCGATTATCATAAACGTACCATATCAGCTGCATTATATGTTGAACGCGATTCTCAAAAAGGCATTATTATTGGCAAAAAAGGCTCAATGATAAAAGCGATTGGTGTTGAATCTCGCGCACGTATTGAGGATTATTTAAATACAACAGATTTGAATTTAGAGTTAAAAGTTAAAGTGTTAAAAAACTGGCAAACTGATACTAAGTTTTTGCAGAAGCTTGGGTTTTAGGCGGTTTTACTGGCCTAGCTTTTGTTTTAG
>JAISKS010000082.1 GCA_031260825.1 Bifidobacteriaceae bacterium | reverse complement strand
AATGTGAAAACAATTATTTATAGTGAAGAATATAATTCTTTGCTTGCTGAAAATGAAATTCAAACAAAATCAAAAAATGAAACTGATAATTTGTTAAGAGAAAATTCTCAAAATATTGATAAAATTAATTCTAAAATAAATGAGTTAGAAGAAATAATTCATAAAAATAATCCGAATTTGAAAACTTTAGAAAATGCGTATTATCAAATTTCTAATTTATCAGAAAAATTTAATTCATTAATCATGCTTTCTAATGAAAGAAAAAAGAGTTTACTAAATTCAAATATTGCACTATTTGAAGATGGCGATATACAAAATGTTAATTCAAATATATCGAGTCTTAAAAAACAAATCGAAGATATTTTATCAGAAATTGAATCTGCAACTAAAGTATATAATTCACAAAATGATGTGTATTTAATGACTGAAACTAAAATTAATGATTTACAATCTGATATTTTAAATTCAGCAAAAGTTCAAAGAGAGAATTCTGAGAAAACTGAAGAATTAAAAAATAAATTATCTAATGCTATTTCAACTATTGAGTTTTCTACTACTCAAGTTGAAGAGTTAACAAAAAAGATTGATGCTTCAAAAAACTTTTTAGAAAAACTTCAATCTGAATTAAATGGATTTGATTCGGAAATTGTAGAGCTAGAGGAAGATGTGGCTGATGCAACAAATCAGGAATCCTCAAAATCTACTGATTTAAATTCAAAAAAATCTAAGCTTGCAAATGACGTCGATGCCCTTTCTACTGCTCAAACCGAGCTTGCAAAAAGTGAAACTTTACTTACTCAATATCTTAGTTTAAAAACTGAGATTGATGAAATTAAAGATAGAAAAAAAGGACATATTGGTACAGTTCATAATTTTTCAGTGAGCGAAACTGAGCCTAAAGATAAAGCATTTATTTCGGTAAACTCTACGATTTCAATTAATACAACATCTGGAAAACCTGTTAAATATTTAATAATGACACCAGAGAAAACTGATGAGAATATTGAAAAAGAAATTCTAATCACAGAGTCAAATATTGAAAAAGAAACTGCTAATATAGAAAGCTTTAAAAAACATATTTCTGAGCTAACTAAATCTAATAAATTACTTGAGTCTGAGATTGAATTAATCCAAAAAGAATTAGATATAGTAACAGATAAAAAACAAAAATCTTCAACTGAGCTAGCTGTTCTTAACAATAATAAAGAGAGTTCAGATAAAGAATTTAAAAAATTAACAAATGAAATTAATGAATTAACTAGTCAGATTTCTAAATATAATAATGAGATTTCTAATGCAACAACAAATAAAGATCTCTTTAAAAAAGAAATTGATGAGATGTCGAAAAATATTGGATATGATAGCTCAGAAAACTCTGAGAAAATATTAAATGATTTAAAAGTTGATTTAACCGATCAAAAAGAACTGAAAGATAAATCATTTACTTCATTAAACGAATTGCAAAATAATCTTTCTGGATTAGAATTTCAATTAAAAGAATTTGAATCTAAGAAAAATAATATTGAAAAACAAAATGATCAGGTTGAGAGAATTAATAAAATCCGATCTGAAAGTGCTAAAAGAGCATCTGAAATATTAAAAGTAGTTGAGTCTAAAAAAAATCAAATTGATGAATTAAAACAAAAGATAATTGAGGCAAGAACTGCACTTGATGCTAACGTTAATAAGCATAATGGAGAGATAATTGAACTTAGAAAAATACTTTCTACTGTTCATTCAAAAACATCAAATTATCAAAATGATCAACATAATTTTGTCCTTCAACTTCAAAGAATTGGGGATAAATTAGAATATTTAGAAACTCAAATTATAAATGATTTAGGTTGTACAGGTGCTGAACTAGAGGGATTAGTACAAGAATTAAATGATGATCCTAATTTTTCAGCTTTTGAAAATCTTGAAGGTGCTCGCAAATATTTAGATCAATTAAATCATGAACTAAAAATGCTAGGATCAATTAATCCGCTTGCATTAGAGGAATTCGAAGAAGCCAAAATTGCTTTTGATGAAAATAATTTACAGCTAAGTGATATAACAAGTTCTCGCGATAAACTGCACGCTATGCTAGAAGATATCGATAAACAAATGATTGAAGAATTTCATAGCGCTTTCAAAGATACTGCAAAAGAATTTGAAAAAATATTCCCAATTCTATTTCCTGGTGGAAAAGGTAAATTATATTTAACAGATCCAAATGATTTGCTTCTAACTGGAATTGAGGTCGAAGCATCGCCAAAAGGTAAGCGCATTAAAAAACTTAGTTTGCTTTCGGGTGGAGAGAAATCGCTTGTTGCGTTTGCTATTCTTGTTGCGATTTTCAAAGCTCGCCCTTCTCCGTTTTATGTATTTGATGAGATTGAGGCTGCGCTTGACGATTTCAATTTGACAAGACTTCTAACTGTTATAAATGATTTAAAACAAAATTCACAGTTAATTATTGTAACGCATCAAAAACGAACTATGGAAATCGCTAATGTTGTATATGGTATAGCGATGCAAGGCGATGGCGTTAGTCAGGTTATTAGCGCTAAGCTCGATGATCTGAAAATTTAGTTCATACTAATATTCGTTCATATTAAACCTAACTCGCATTAATCCCATCTCGCATTAAATTTTGCTTGCACTAAACTTAGTTCAAAATAATATTTCCTCATCCGTTAGTCGGGTTTTTAAATCAAAAAAAATTAGCGAACCGCTATTGAGATTTGCACTGTGTAGAATTATCGCGATGTAGCCCAGTGTTTTCGGCAGTACTTTCAAAATCCGAACATCTCAGTAGCGGTTCGCTAAGAATATAAATCGAAAATGACAATACTCGGTTATTAACGCTAATATTTTGCTCACATCAATGTCCGCTCGCACTAAACTTTCTTCAAACTAAATTTCGCTCGCACTAATCTTATCTCGCCTAAATTTCGCTCGCACTAATCTTATCTCGCACTAAATTTCGCTCGCATAATTTTAGCGAACCGCTATTGAGATTCGCCCCACCCAGAATTATCGCGCTGTAGCCCAGTGTTTTCGGTAGTACTTTCAAAATCCGAACATCTCAGTAGCGGTTCGGTAACATCTCAATAGCGTTTCGGTAGTGATTCCCTCAAATACTGTAACACAAAAAATACACAACTATTATCAAATATCCTATAAAAATAGTGTATAATCATAAATATACTATTAGGAGTTTATTATGATGATAGAAGACATGTTGCCATCTTGGATGAGCGATACATCTAGTTTTATTGGTTTACTTTGGTTTTTGGGTGCATTTCTCGTATTATATCTTGTATATATGGGAATGAAGAAATATAATCATCGCGTGGTTAAAACTGAAAATGCCGGATTTGTACCAGTTAATGTATCACATACAGAGTCAGCTCTTGGTATTCAAATTGACAACAAAGATTTGGAAATGGCTTTATTGGCCGCTGATGTTAGCCCTGGAATCACTTTTAATATTCTAAAAGCTGCAGACGACGGAATCAATCCTGCTGACGAACTTCTAAGAATTGTAAACTCTCATGGTTCAAGAAATCTTAAATATGATCAACAACTTCCAACTGTAGTTGTAGTTGTTGGTACTAATGGTTCAGGCAAAACCACTACTGTTGGTAAGGTCGCAAATATGCTTAGAAAACAAGCAAAAACTGTTGTGCTAGGCGCTTGCGATACATTTCGCGCTGCAGCTTCAGAACAACTTCAAACATGGGGTTCTGCTGTTGGCGCAGACGTTGTTGTAGGTAAAGAGGGGCAAGATCCAGCTTCAGTAGCATATACTGCAGTTGACTTTGCTGTAAAAAATCAAAAAGATGTTGTGCTTTTAGATACAGCTGGTCGTTTGGAAAACAAACTTGACTTAATGGATGAACTTTCAAAAGTTACACGTGTTGCACATGATTTGCACCGTGTTAATGAAATCCTTTATGTCGTTGATGCTACACTTGGCCAAGCGGGCGTTCAACAAGCAAAAGTTTTCTCTGAATATGTAAATATCACTGGTATTATTCTTTCAAAATATGATTCAACTCGCGCTGGCGGTGTTGTGATTGAAATTCAAACCAAACTTGGTGTACCTGTTAAATATGTTGGTACAGGTGAATCATTAGAGGATCTAGAGCCTTTTAATCCTGAGCAATATGTTACAAATCTGTTAATCGCAGTTAACATGCGTCGTCAACAACGTCTTGCTGAACAACAAGCTCAATTCTCTGGTACAGTTATGCCACAAGCTCTTCCTGGTCAAGAAAATATGACTCCTGAACAACTTGCCGCACTTCAAGCAAGCGCTCAAATGGGTGACAATCCTGAGGCTGCTGCAATGCTTCAAGAAGCAAGTGCGAAACATCAAGCAGAGCTAGAGGCTGCTTATCAGGCCGCGAATCCAGGTAGTGTTTCACAGGAAGATCCTGAAGTTAGAGCTGCAAGATTAGAATATGAACTTAATAATGGGGGCCCTGCACTAACTCCTGAACAACACGCTGCAAATGCTTTGTTAGCTCAGCAAGTTCAACAGTCTATGGCTGGTGGAAATTCTGTTCCTACACCTCCAACTCCTCCAACTCCACCTACTCCACCTACTGCATAATTTTTTTGCGAGGCTAAAATGTCTGATTGGAATATTAGTAAAACTGAAAATCCTACTAACAATGTCGACTTAGTAGAAATGTTAGTCGACCCATCATTTGGTACAAAATTTACCGACCATATGGCAGTAATCGACTATGATTCAGATGTCTGGAAAAACCACAGAGTTGTACCTTATGCTAAATTAGAATTAGATCCTGCTTGCGCGGTTCTACATTATTCTCAAGAGATTTTTGAGGGACTAAAAGCTTATCGCAGATCTGATGATTCAGTGTGGCTTTTTAGACCATATGAGAATGCAAAACGATTTCAAGCTTCTGCTGAGCGTTTATGTTTGCCAGTTCTTTCTGAGCAAGATTTTGTAGATTCAGTTGTAAATTTAGTTCAAACTGATTTGCGTTTTGTACCAACTGGACTTGATAAATCGCTATATCTTCGTCCGTTTATGTTCGCTTCCGAAACTTTTTTAGGCGTTCATGCTGCAAAAGAA
>JAISKS010000078.1 GCA_031260825.1 Bifidobacteriaceae bacterium | reverse complement strand
CTTCTTGGACGTTGTTCAATAATTTTATTATTTACATCGGCTTTTACAAAAAATAAAGCAATCTCAGTTGAGTACCCTGAAGAGAGTATTGTAATTATCTAATAATTTCGAGAATTCTTGATGAGTTCTTGATTGACTAGTGCTCTTGATTACTAGCGAAATAATCGGTTTTTTATAATTCAGAATATTCTGGGATATATGGAGCGATCGGTGGCAAATCTTCTATAGAGTCTAGTCCGAGCATATCCAAAAACTTATCTGTTACAATATATTTAGCACCAAGATTTAATTTCTCATCTTCTGAAATTTCATGTGCTTCGCCATTATTTTCAGGGTCAGTTTCAACAACCAAATCATCTTCAATTTGATCAATATTCGCAGGTTCAATTAAATCTCTTGCGAGCAAAGTTTTCACAACTCCATTAACATTCACACCTCTTATCTGAGCTATTTCACTGCGACTAATAGGTCCTCTGTACGCAATAATACTAAGCGTTTCAAGTGCTGGATGAGAAAGCTTTGTATCTGATTTATTTATATAATCTTTAACAATATCATACTGATCTCCAACAGATGCAAACACATATGCAAGTTCATTTTTGACTTTCACATCGCGGATTTGAAAACCAGTATTATCAGATAAGTATTTTTCATTTAGTTCTTCGATGGCATCTAAAAGTTCATCTTCAGATATATCAAAAAACTGTGATAATGCTTTTGAAGTTTGCTCTCCGCTTACTGCAATTAATATTGCTTCAATGCTCTTTTTAATATCTTGAATATTAGTTGGCTCTTTAGAGTTTTGGTCAAGATTTGTAGGCTCTTTGGCGCTCGCGTTTTGCTCAAGATTATCATCTGGTTTTATATTTTCATCTGCATTATTATTTGAATTCTTCATAATCAAAAACCTCATTAGTAATATTATTAGGATTAGTTGCGGAAATATGTAAAGGAGCAAGTGGCCCATCTTGAGAAAAATGCACAGCCGCTCTGCGATAAAGTTCAAGCAAAATCAAAAATCTTCCGACAATTTCAAGAATACTTTTTGCATTATGAGCAAGCTCGACAAAAGTAATTTCTTTATGTTTTGAAAGAACTTTTGTGACAATTTTAGATTGCTCGGTGAACGAAATATGTTCAAGATGAACATGCTCAGATGAAAGTTTTCCTACATTTAAAAGCGAATTAAAAGAGTCAATTGAGAAATCTTTAAATTCATCGGCATCTGCAAATGGAAGCTTTGCATCGCCTAATATTTTTCTAAAATCAATTTGTAATATTGCATCGCGATTAATCATAGGCTTAGTTGTAGCGATTCTTTTTTCGAAATCATCAGCGATATCTTTGAAAGCTTTGTATTGAATTAATTTCGCAAAAAGTAGTTCATGAGATTTTAGAGCTTGAAGTGAATCAGTGATATCAGCATCCGAATTATTTGGAATTAACTGTGCAGATTTTATTTCAAGAAGCATAGACGCCATAAGAACAAATGAAGATTTTTGTTCCAAATCATTATCGCTTAAATTATTTTTTACATAATTAATAAACTCATCTGTAACAGAAGAAATTGAGATTTTTGTGATCTCCATTTTGTTTTTTGAAATTAAGTTTAGTAATAAATCGAATGGTCCATCGAATATTTCCGTATGAACTTCAAAGCCGGTTTGGTCAGTATTTGTCGTACCTGTAGCTGTCGATTCTGAGTTTGCGTTTGTTGAATCTGCAGCTATTGAATCTTGGTCGGGGTTAATGTCTCCGTTTTCTATAGCTGGTTGGCTAGTAACATTTGACATTAGATTTGTACCGAAAAATTAAAAAACGTTTCTTTCAAAAAGTTCTCTAACAAGCATTCTGTATTGCTTAGAACCTTTATGATTTTTCTTAAGCTGTTCCATAGGTGCACCGTCAACAGTTGAATCGGCAAATGCGATTGAGCGAGAAATCATCGAGTATAAAAGCAGATCAGGCCACTCATCATTTATGCGCTCAATCACTTCGCGAGAATGAGTTGTGCGAGCGCTTAACATTGTGATAAAAATTCCACCGATTTTCAAATTAGGATTTAATTGAGTGCGAATATTGTAGATAGTATCGAGAAGTTGAGTTGTACCGCGAAGAGGAAAATACTCAGCAGCATTTGGAATAATTACAGAATCTGCAGCGCAAAGTCCATTGATATTTAGGAAGCCAAGAGATGGTTGAGTGTCGATCAAAATCACATCGTAATCTTTTTTTAGAGGTTCGATTTTATTTGCAAGTTGAAGTTGCGCCTCGCCAATTTCTTTGTGATTATGGGTAAGAATCGCCTCTGAAGTTGTAAGATGAATATTAGCAGGAATTAATTCTATATCGTCAACAGTTGTTTGATAGATCAATTCTCCAATATTTTCTGGATCATTATATCGGTCATCGATTAATAAATCAAGAGCAGTTTTTTCGAGGGTTTCTGCCTCTACACCAAGCGCGATAGAAGCAGCAGACTGTGGATCAAGATCAATCACAAGTACGCGGCGACCGTAGTTTTTTAGAGCTCCAGCAATCGATACAACAGATGTAGTTTTGCCAACTCCACCTTTTTGATTGCATAGGCAAACCACTTTTGCATCAGCATTTAGCGCCTTAGATGTTGGCTCTGGAAATTCGTGATATGTGCGACCAATCACATCTTGCATCTCTAAACCTACTTTTTCTTTTTTCATAATTCCTCGCTCAGTTTGATGTTATTTGCTTATATATATATTTGCTTGCGTTTATTTGCGCTTTGTTTATTTGCTTTTGTTTATTTGCCACGCATCGCGCGTTTATTCATCTTAACCATTTTGTTAACATCAATGCCTTTTGGTACAGGTAATTTGTATCCGCCGATTGCTTTTAGTTTTTTATTAAGAGTGGCTAATTCGTCTTTTGTAAGTTCAGGTTTCATTTTAACAATAGTCCATTTTAGTTTTTTTAGTGGTACTTGTTTTTCTCCGGTACCCATTTGTATCAGATGAACAGGGGTGTCTTTTAGAATTCTACGAATCTTTTTTGATTCCTGAGCAAGCGCATTTTGTGCTGGTCCAAATCTTCCCTCAGATACAAGGAATATTCCGGCGCGTCCTGTACCTCTAAATACAAGTACATTATTATTTCTGTCAAATGCGACAGGCTCTTCGTCAAAAATAATTCCGCCAGCTTTAATGGTTCTAAGAATTGCGCTTGAAGCGCCAAGTTGTCCGTCGATAGCTTTGAAACCAGCCTTGTCAACTAAGCGAGAAAATACCATTACCATCACGAGTAATGCTAGTGGGAAAGAAATTAATGACCAGAAAAATGTTTTTCCGGTACTGATCCCGATTGCAATGCCTCCCCCAAATATTATTAAAAATATAGGGAATATAATCCAAGGAATTTTGGGATCTAACTTAAATGCCTCACCAAATATTTTAAAAGTGTTTTTGATCCCTTGAAACATAGGTTTTTTAGGTTTTACGGGTTTCGTATTGTTATTTTTAGCCATATATAGATTTTACCACATTTTTTTCACATTTTTATTATCTAAACAAAATGTGGGGTTATGGTGAGAGCGATTTTACAGCTGTATTCTAAGTACGCGTTCTTCCCCGTTCCACACACGTTTTATTTCATAAGTGGTATTTGTGAGTTCGTTCACTTCAAGCAAACCGTATTGCATCACAGGATCGTTAGAATGTTGATAAGCAAGAGTCGATACAAAACTTGTGAAATCAGTCCATTTTGGATTCGGAAAATATGGTCTGATATTAAAATCAGTACCTTCTAATTTTTCAGCCTCTTCTCCCCACTCGCTACCATAATAAATTTGTGGAATTCCTGGGATAAAAAATAGTAACTGATATAAATCGCGAAGCTTGTTTTTGTCAACTAATATCGACGCGATTCTTCCGAGGTCATGATTATCAAGGAAATTATAAAGCAATTTTCCACTACTAACCAGCGCGCGAAGTTCGCTATACATTTCCTCGCCAGGTCCGACTCCAGCGAAGCCAGACTGCGTACCGGCTTGTGTGCCAGAAAATTCATTATTAAGTGTCCAATTTATTTCGAAAAAATTATTTTCGTTGAATGAACTCCACATACCTTTATATGCGAAATAGTTTGTGCAAGAATCAAAATATTTTAGAACTCTAGAATAATCTCCATGGATAATTTCG
>JAISKS010000023.1 GCA_031260825.1 Bifidobacteriaceae bacterium | reverse complement strand
ATTTAAAGAAAAGCGAATTAGCTGACGCTTCGAATTTGTATAATTCGCGCTTACATAAAGGACTTCCTCCGACTCCGATCGCTGCACCAGGACGCGCTGCAATTGCCGCTGCTGCGAATCCAGTTGATGGAGATTGGCTCTATTTCTGCACAGTTAATTTAGATACAGGTGATACAAAATTTGCCGCTACAGCTTCTGAATTTGAAGTGATTAAAGCTGAGTATGAAAAATGGCTTAGTGGGCATCCTGAATATCAATAAAATAAATTTTAATAAAATAAATTTTATAGGGGCAATATACCGATTTTGAACATTTTAGGGTGTTATTAGGGCTAAAATGTTCAAAATCGGTATATTGCCCATGTTTTTTTTATTAGTGTCACTTATACAGTGCGTCTAATATAGGTCAAAATACTATATTCAATTCCAGTTTCTGAAATTAATTTGCCCGAATCGGATTCAATCTTAAAAATATCAGGATCAATATTTGGGGCATAGGTGTCAATATCGAAAGTACCTTCAACATTTGTGACAACTAATTTATCAGCGTAATTTATAAAATCATTATAAATCGAAGCGCCGCCAATTACATAGATTTCCTCATTTAAATTCGAAGCATATTCATTGCATTCCTCAATAGAATTAACAATAATTAATTCTGTATCAGGCTTATCAAATTCATATGTAAATGATTTATCTCTAGTGATAACAATATTTGTACGTCCTTTAAGTGGTCTAGCTGGCCCAGGAAGCGACATAAATGTATTCCTGCCCATTATCACAGATTTGCCCATTGTAGTATCTCTAAAATGCTTTAGATCTTCTGGAAGATTCCATGGCAAATCACCATTAAAACCAATGCCTAGCGCATCTCCAGTTTTATTTAGGCCTTGAGCCCAAATCATACTTATCATATATTATTCACCGCAGTTAAATTTATATAATTTGAATTTAGAACCTTGTCCAGAAGCATATTCACTGTCTAATTTAATAGTACCAGATTCTAACATTTTTGTTGTAAGATTATTATCTCTAAGGATTTCATAAATTGGGGTAGAGCCTGCATCATAAACCATTGGAGAGTATTTTCCAAGTCTAAGCAAATAATAATTTTTTGAATCATCTTTATAGGTACATACATTATCTAAAATTTGTTCATCATTATATGAACTCAATGCTTGCAATATTGACTCTTCTTTTGTGCCTGCTAATTTGAAATTATAAATTGGATATACAACTTTTACATTCGCTAATGAATATAGATAATTACCGCCTGCAAAAGGATCTGTAATCACATATGAATCTTTAGGAAGATTTTTTTGTAATTCCATAAATAATTCCACTTTTTGAGTAGTGATAAGTTTGTTTTTATTTTCTCCTGCTAAAGTATTCGATATTTCTGGTTCAATTAAAGCTTGTCCACTTACCATTTTCGCAATACTAACATTTTCTTGATTTACTAATGGAGTTAAAAGCAGTGTAGTTGTGCAAAATAGCCCAAATAATAAAGCAGTTTGTGAACCAATTTTACGCTGCAAAATGTTTGAAATAGTTGCAACAAAATATGCAACCATAGGTGTTACAATTATTGGTAAAATCGGAGTAATTCTCCAAGTGTTTTTATAAAATGGTGCTGTTACAATATTAGCAAAACCATTATCAAATGATGTTGTGCATAAATAAATTAGTCCAAAGAAAATAAATGCAATCACAAATTCGCGCATACTTCTTCGATAAATGCATGTAACTAAACAGAAAATAAAAGCGAAGAATGTTATCACAAGTGTGATTGTGCTCACTCCGTCAAAAGTGTTTTCAAGCATAGCACTTGCTCCCAGCCAAGACATTAATGACCAAATAGGATTTCCTGATGAGTTAATATTTTGGAACCAATTTTCTGGGTGATATAATAAATCTGATCTTAAATGAGTGCTGACATAATAAGCTACAATAGCGATTGTAGAGAGCCCACTAATTATTGCAACAATAACAGTCCATTTCCCTAAAGTTTTATTATATCTATACATTTTCTTGATATTTAAAATAAAATCAATAACAAATAATGGAAGTATTAAAAACATAGCACGTGGCGGAGATAATAATACACATAATAAAATTACGATTAACCAAATAATGTTTTTTTGAGAAAAATCAAAACGAACCATTAATCGTCTCCAGTAAAGTAGAACCCATGGAAGGAAACATACAGCAAATCCATAAGCATATAATGTACCGATATTTAAAACTTCATATGGAAAAGATGAGAATGATACTGCAATTAATGGAATTGTAAATACAAAAGGATTTTGAGAAATATCAATTCCTTTATCTTTCATAATTTCAATAGTCAGTTTTGTCATACCAGCAGGGAAAAGAATTCCCATTGATAAAATCCATACAAATGAGGTACCAGTACCAATGGCCATGCTAGCACCAAATAATGTTGGAATTTGAATAAATAAATATGATAAGAAATGAAATAATGGAGGATAGTATTGTTCTCCTGGAGCTATTTGAAATAATGCGCCCAATCCATTATCAAGTAAATTTTTTATCGCATAAAAGTGAAATGGTGAATCATAATTTTGTATCGGCATAGAAAAAAGTTCTTTTGGATACCAGAAAAATACAAATAAGAATGCAAAGATAACACCAGCTGTACCAACAACAGGTGCATAGTTTGAAATTAGAGGTACAGAAGCTGCATTATCTAGTTTTTTATCAGTATTTTTTATAGTAGCTTTAACAGAGTTTGTAGTTACTTTTGGTTTATTAGTCGATTTTTTTGACTTTTTCGGTGTGCTTTTTTTTGATTTATTTGCCATAAGTATATTATACAGTATTTAATTAAAAATACCCATATACGAGGTTAAAACTTGATCTGAGAAAATCAGAACTTCGATTAATTAAAAATACCCATAAATGAGGTTAAATCTTGACCTGAGGAAATTCGGATTCTTGGTAATTCGAGTTTTATTGAATCAAACTTTACAGTTCCAGGCTTTGTTGTAACACCTAAATTATACCCAGCCATCCTTAATCCATCAAGCGTAGAATCCGAATATTCGCCGGCTGGATAGCAAAGAACTTCTTTTTTTCCTCCTAAACGCTTAGCTGATTCTATTAAATCATTAGCTATCAAATTAGGATCTCCGCCTTTCATATATCCAACAAATTCTCCGCGATTAGGTCCATGCATTGCATTAGTATGTGATCTCATAATTACATATTTGCTTAGGCTGGCAGGCAGATTATCATAAGAATGTCCGTCCCACCATTCTGTACCAGTTATTGTAAATTGAGTCGCCATTACTTTATATTTTTCAACTATTGGAAGTCCTATATTAAACCATGTAGCAGTATTATCATCATCAGTTACAATTACTGATTTTATAGGTAATGTGATTTTTCCGTCTAAAAAATCATTAATTTCAAGCCAGCTTGGATAATAAAAAGAGTTTTCAGATAAATATTTCATTTCAGCGTCAAAATCAGCTGAACTTAGTACATTAGAATTCATTTCACCAGTTGGATTATTAGGATCATAAAAATAATGATACATTAATATTGGTATAGAAACACTTGGTTTTATATTATTCCATTCATTAGTAGTGATCCATTTAGCATTAAGTTTTATCGTATCATTATTTTTTTCGCAATTAAGCTCAGTGGAATAATTTACACGTTCTGCATTGGAATCAATATACCAACCATTAAATACAAAATTATCTTTTATAGGTACAATTTCTTGATCTTTAAATAGGTACCCATCAAGCATTTCATATTCATCTAATTTTTTATCATCAGAAAAATACTGTATATGGCAGTGATTTTTTATTTGAGATTCTGTAAGTCCTAAATCAATAGTTTCAATTTCGATCTGTTTCTTAGTAGCAAAAACCAATATAAGAATTAATATAATAATTGTGAAAATCGTAGCAATTATTATTGGTAGTTTATGTTCTTTCATATTATTAAGTATATACAAATATTATGTATAATTACGTATTTATTACCGAAAACAGATTGAGGCAAATCTGTATTTTACCTATATTTCCAAATTATCAGTATATTTTGGTATAATTATACTATGTCATTTAATTTCGACTCGCTTAATTCTGGCAATAAGCAAAAAAACACTATTCAAAATAGAGCTAAGTTTTTTAATATCATTATGCTCGTTTTAATTTTTGTC
>JAISKS010000081.1 GCA_031260825.1 Bifidobacteriaceae bacterium | reverse complement strand
TAGCTCGCCAATCACATCAAACGCTGCATCAATCTCAGCTTTTAATGCAATACCCAACTCGTCAATATTCACTACATTTGAATCTCCACCTGCAGTAGTTGTAATATTTGCCTGCGCATCTGTAAGCTCTTTTAAATCTGGTACAGATCCGAAATTTTTAAAGATCAAATTTGCTACGCGATTGATTAAATTGCCCCAACCTGCAACAAGCTCATTATTATTTCGTGTTACAAAATCTTCCCAAGTAAAATTAGAATCTTGAACTTCAGGACCCGCTACAGAAATATAATATCTAAGTGCATCTGCGCTATAATTATCCAGCATTTCTCGTACATAAATCACATGACCACGCGATGAGGAAAACTGCTCATCGTTCATTGTGAGAAATTCACTTGATACAATATTATCAGGAAGATTAAGCTCACCAAACTCAGAAGTTGATTCAGAATTAGCATTCACGCCCATAAGCTCTGCTGGCCAAATCTGTGTATGAAAAGTTATATTATCTTTACCCATAAAATAATATGTCATAGTATCGCGGTCGTTCCAATAGTCACGCCATGAATCTGGATTATCTCCAAATCTTGTAGCCCACTCAATTGACGAACTTAAATATCCAATCACAGCATCAAACCATACATATAATTTCTTCGTATTATCATCACGATATTTATCAGTAGGGATTGTGATTCCCCATTCAATATCACGAGAAATCGCACGAGAATGCAAATCATCAATTAAATTTAGAGAGAATTTTTTCACATTGTCACGCCATTTATTTGCCGTACCAACTGTATCAATATAAGTTCTTAGCTCATCTTTAAATGCTGGAAGATCTAAAAAGTAATGTTCACTTTCTTTAAATTCAGGAGTCTCTCCATTGATTTTAGAACGCGGATTTTTTAAATCAGCTGGATCTAATTGGATTCCACAATTATCGCATTGATCGCCACGAGCCTGCTCATATCCACATTTTGGGCAAACGCCTTCGATATATCGATCAGGCAATGCGCGCCCAGTTGAAGGCGAAAAAGCACCTAATACTGAGTCAAGATAAATATAGCCATTATCGAGTAATCTCGTAAACATTTTTTGTACAGTTTCTTCATGAATTGAAGTTGTTGTACGAGTAAAAATATCATATGTAAGACCTAAATCAACCAAATCATCAACAATCACTGAATTATATCGATCAGTTAATTCGATCGGAGTAATACCCTCCTGGTCTGCCTGAACCTGAATTGGTGTACCATGTTCATCTGTACCGGATACCATTAAAACATCATTTCCTGCCATTCGCTGATAGCGCGCAAAAATATCTGACGGTATTCCAAAACCTGCTACATGCCCGATATGCCTTGGTCCATTCGCATATGGCCAAGCCACGCAACAAAGTACTTTTTTACTCATAATTAACCTGACTAATTATTCTTATAATCAATCGCAGCTTTAATAAGTGATTTGAAAAGCGGATGAGGGCGTGTTGGACGAGATTTGAATTCAGGATGAGCCTGTGTAGCGATATAAAACGGATGAACAGATTTAGGAAGTTCAACGAATTCAACAAGTGTACCATCAGGAGATTTTCCAGAAATAACAAGACCTTTTGATTCAAGTTCGCTTATATATTTTGAGTTAACTTCATAGCGATGACGATGTCTTTCACTAATATTTGTACCACCATAAATCTCAGAAGCTAAGCTACCATCAGTAAGAACTGCATCATAAGCACCTAGGCGCATTGTACCGCCCATTTTGCCGGATTCAATGATTTCTTTTTGCTCTTCAATAGTTGCAATTACAGGATTCTTCGTGTCAGGATCAAATTCAGTTGAACTTGCATCGATTAACCCAAGGATGTTTTTTGCATATTCAATAACCATTGATTGCATTCCCAAACAAATTCCAAGTGCAGGAACTTTATTTTCGCGAGCCCATTTTAGAGCACCGATTTTTCCATCAATTCCGCGAACACCAAAACCGCCTGGTACTAATATTCCATCAAAACCTCTTAATGTTTTCTCAGCAGATTCATCAGTTTGGCAATCGTCGGCTTTAATAAGTGTTACATCCACTTTTGTATTATTTCCGAATCCACCCGCTTTTAGAGCCTCTATTACTGACAAATAAGCATCTGGAAGATCTATGTATTTTCCAACAATTGCGATTTTTACATTCTCATTTGGATTATGAACATTATCTAAAAGCTCTGACCATTCTTCGCAGTCAATTTCATTTAATGGTAAATTAAGTCTACGAATAATATAAGAATCCAATCCTTCATTATGAATTATTCGAGGAATTTCATAAATACTTGGGGCATCGGTACAGTTTATAATTCCTGTAGGTTCAACATCGCACATAAGTGAAATTTTATTTTTTACATCAGAATTAATTGGGCGATCACTTCTAAGTACTAATGCATCAGGAAGAATACCAATTGATCTAAGATTTGCTACAGAATGCTGAGTAGGTTTAGTTTTAAGTTCTTTTGAAGGTCCAATAAATGGAATTAAAGATACATGCACAAAAAGCACATCATCACGGCCAACATCAAGACGAACTTGACGAGCTGCTTCTAGGAATGGTTGAGATTCGATATCTCCTACTGTACCACCAATTTCTGTGATAATTACGTCTACATCATCAGCTGCTTGACTTCTCATACGTTTTTTGATTTCATTAGTGATATGAGGAATTACTTGAACTGTATCGCCAAGATATTCGCCATTACGTTCTTTTTCAATCACTGTAGAATAAACTTTTCCAGTAGTATGATTTGCATTTTCACTAAGATTTACATCCAAGAATCTTTCATAATGTCCGATATCTAAATCAGTTTCTGCACCATCTTCTGTCACAAAAACTTCTCCATGTTGAAATGGATTCATTGTTCCTGGATCAACATTTAAATAAGGATCTAGTTTCTGCATAACAACTTTTAATCCGCGCTGACGAAGCAGACGCCCTAGACTTGATGCTGTTAATCCTTTTCCAAGAGATGATACAACACCTCCTGTAACAAATATTTGTTTAGTGATTTTCCCTACCATTTTTTATCTCCAGTTAATTAATTATTTTTTCAAGTATCGGTGTTAATGTGATGAGCAAAACTACAGCGATTTCAAGTAATGTTATTGAGATAACTGTTGATTTTCTTCCAATTTTAATAAGTTTCTTTTTATATTTTTGTTCGATAATATGTTTAGTTAAGGCTATTAAGAAAAATATAATAAACGGAATTACCGCTATTGTAACACCTAAATTTATTGCATCAACTTTAGTATGTTGGTCAAAAAACATAATATATGTATTAGGTTTTATGATGATTTTGTATCGTGTAAAACCTGTAACAAATGATAATACAGAAAAACTAATTAGGTTTAAAACTAAAAATAAATATCTTGTATTTTCTTTTGCAAAAAAAGCTAATAATCCAAAAAGTAGCGTAATGAAAGATATGAACCACCCAAAATATACGAATATATCTAATGAAAATTTATATTTAAATATTATTTCGTATGCTCTTGTTGGATCATTAATAAACCATTTATGAAATCCAGTTAATTCGTATCCAAATATATTTGGTACACATATCGCAATTAAAAGGAAAAATATGTATAGTTTAAATTTAATGTTTTTCATTATTATTAGTTTAATATAGGCATCAAAATATATGTGTATGAATCAGAGGCTACTGCTTTAGGATTGTCTATTTCATTAATTTTAAATTTCTTAGCATCTGGATTGAATGTAATTTTCACAAATTTAGTATTTACATTTTCAATACCATCAATAATGAATTCATTATTGAAAATCACTTGAATATCAGAGCCAGTATATTCAGCCTCAACCTCAGCAGTAGCTGATTCTTCGCCATTAACACTGATGTCAAGTGTATTATTAGTGATCTTAAAATTAGTATGTTTAAGAGATCCAGCTGTAAGAGATGACGCACTAAAAACAATAGATACTTGTTTTAAAGCTGCTAAAACATCTTCTTTATGTACGATAATTGACTCAGAGAATTCCTCACCAATTATTGTAGTAAAATCAGGAAATTCACCTTTTGATGTCATCAATGTCAATGTCATTGTATCTGATGCAAAACTGATTTGTTTAACTTCATCAGCATCATAATTTAAAGATACATTAATTGTATTAAGCTCTTCAAAAGCGCGAGTAGCAATAAATAATGATTTTGCTTTTACAAGAATGGATTTCTGATCTTTTATTTGATTATTTAAAATATTAAATTTACTTTTTGCGATTCTGAAACGGTCAGTACCATAAGCAAAAACACTATCTCCATCAAGCTTTAATTGAATATTAGTAAATGTTGGGTTTTTATCATCAGTAGCAGATTCAACAGCATTTATTGCACTAGAAAAATCTTTTGTGTTAACTGTAAAATCAACTTTATCAATTGATGGAAATGTTGGAAAATTGTCAATTGGCAATTTAGGAATAGTAAATTGTGTTTTACCACCAATGATTTTTATAGAATTATCATTATCTTGGATTTCAATTTTGTCAATAGAAAAACTTTTTACAATTTCAGTAATTTCTTTCGCGCCTACTATAAATTCAGCGTCTCCATCTGATTCAACTACAGATTTTCTTGTGATAAAACTTGAAGAATCAGTAGCTTTTAGTAGAAGTTGTCCTTGTTTAGAGATACTGATATATACACCAGCAAAAACTGGATTAAGGGGTTTTGCGGGTACTACTTTAATGATATCATTAAGTGCATTTACGAATTCATTCTTTACTAATTGTATTTTCATATTACTTCCCAATCTAATAATCTTTTTGTATGTCTATATTATAACATATAAAATTTGTAAATTTTTTATGAAGTTCAAATTTTATTCAAATTTTATTCATTTTTTCTATTTATATGTGTTTGTGAAAATTTTATGCTATAATATAGTTATAAAACTTACAGGAGCTTAAAATGGCAAAAAAATCTAGCGACATTAGACCAAAAGTAATTCTTGCATGCGAAACTTGCAAAGAACGCAATTATATTACTAAGAAAAATAAACGTAATACTCCTGATAGATTAGAACTAAAAAAATTCTGCTCAAGATGCAATAGTTCAACTTCTCATAAAGAAACTCGTTAATTTTATATAGCGTTTTTTTAGCGCTAATTATCATGAAATTTTCTGATTTAACAACCATAGGAATTGGCGGAGAATTATCTAAATATAATATCTGTAATGATGGTTTTTCTCTTTTAGATTATACTTATGAGTACTATTTAAATAATTTATTAGATTCTGGATATAAAACAAATTCAAAAGAATATAAAGAGCTTTTGCCTGTAATAGTGGGCGATGGCTCAAATTTATTACCACCAGATGGTCAGTTCGATAAACAAGTATTTGTTAATAAAGCTGCTGATATTACTATTTTTGATGATTCATTTAATGTTGAATCTGGCTGTATGTTGGAAGATATGATTGATAAATTAATCGATAACGGCGTATTTGCATTTACTGCTCTTAGCGGAATTCCGGGTACAGTTGGAGGAGCAATAGTTCAAAATGCTGGTGCTTATGGATCAGAAATATCAGATTATTTAATTGAAATATCTATATTTGATTTCAAAAAAGGTAAATATATTGAGCTCTCAAAAAATCAATTAAAATTCGATTATAGATATTCTAAAATAAAAAATGATCCTAGTATATTAGTACTTTCTGCTAGATTTAATATAAATAAAAACTTTGAATTACCATCTAGATTAACTGATATTTTCGGAGCAAAATCTCCTAAAACTGCCAGTGATTTTAACAATTTAAAAGATTTAATTATTGCTGAGCGTGCTAAAAAATCCATGATATATGAAATTACAGATATTAACTCTCATGGTTGTGGATCGTTTTTTAAGAATCCTGTAGTACCACTTGAATTAATAGAAGACAATGAAATTTTTGAAAATATACCTTCGTATGAAGTTGCGGATCCAAAATCCATTAAACTTTCGGCAGCCGCTTTGATTGAGCAATCTGATTTGCCAAAAGGTTTCACATTAAACGGTCGCGCTGGACTTAGCCATAATCATACTCTTGCAATAGTTAATTTTGGCGGAGCGACAAGAGCTGATGTCGATGAATTATGTGAGCATATCAAAAAGCAGGTTTTTGAAAAATTTAATGTATCATTAGAAGAAGAAGTTGTTCGTTTATAAATAAGGAGAATTATGTCAGATTGTTTATTTTGCAAAATTGTTGCCGGTGAGATTCCATCAGAGTTTATCTATGAAGATGATACTGTTATCGCATTCAAAGATATTAATCCAATGATGAATACTCATTTATTAATCGTACCCAAAAAACATTATTCTGACGCTACAGTTCTTGCTGACGAAGCTCCAGAAACTCTAACAGCCGTTGTTAAAACTGCAAAGATTTTGAGTGAAAAATTGTTTAATAAAGTTCAATATAAGTTACTATTTAATACAGTTGAGGACCAAACCGTTTTCCATGTTCACGGACATTTCTTGAGTGAACAAGTTTCTTCTTAGGAAGTTTTTATAATGCGTTGTCCTTTATGTAAATCACCAGATTCAAGAGTTGTTGATACGCGTATCAGCGATGATGGTACTGTAACGCGTCGTAGACGTCAGTGTATCGTGTGCAAAAAACGTTTTTCGACAAGTGAGTCGGCTGCGCTTATGGTACAAAAACGATCAGGAGTGACAGAACCTTTCAGCAAACATAAATTAATTCAGGGAATTCGAAAAGCTTTTCAGGGACGCCAGGTCACCGATGATTGTTTGCAGATTCTTGCAGAGGAAGTTGAATCAAATATTCGCTCAAAAGGCTATGCTCATATTGACACTTATGATATTGGTTTGACTGTTCTTGAGCCATTAAAAAAAGTTGATCAAGTGGCTTATCTAAGATTTGCTAGTGTTTATCATTCATTTTCGACACTTGAAGAGTTTGAGGAAGAAATAAAAACTCTAAAATCTCAGCAGTCGGAATAAAATCTTGTAAATCTACGCGTTTTCTAATTTGGAAATTCTACGAGTGTTCTAATTAGGAAAATCTACGCGAATTCTAATCGGGATTTTTTATTTAAAACGAATATCAACGGCATCTGCGTGAGATGGCAATGCCTCTTCATCTGCAAATACACGAATCTTATTTTGAACTTCTTTTAGCCCAGCTTTTTTATACTTAATAAGTTCAACTGGCTTTAAAAAATTATGCACGCCAAGTCCGCTTGAATATTTTGCTGTACCATTTGTAGGAAGCACATGATTTGATCCGGCAATATAATCTCCAAGTGGTACAGGGGAGTACTCGCCAATAAAAATCGCACCTGCATTATAAATTTTAGATGCTGCGGCGAGTGAATCCTCAAACATTTGCTCATCATTATTATCAGCATTTCCAATATGAATTTCCAAATGTTCACCCGCATATTCATTAGCAAAATCGATCGCACGGTCTATTGAATCAACTACAAATATTCCGCTTCCTGAATTCGATAATGCGATTTTTACTCGCTCAGAGCTCATTGCAAGAGGTATTAAACGATCTAAAGCAGCGTTTACGCGGTCTGCAAATTCTGCAGATTCTGTAACTAAAACTGAGGAAGCCATCTCATCATGTTCAGCTTGTCCAATCAAATCAGCTGCTACAAAATCTGGATTTGCGAACTCATTTGCAACAATAATTATCTCAGTCGGACCAGCCTCAGAGTCAATTGCGACCTTATCGCTCACAAGTTTTTTCGAGCTACTCACAAAGATATTTCCAGGACCTGTTATAACATTTACAGGTTTTATTTTTGATGGTACAATATCTGATGCATCAGAAGAGCCTTGTGAGTCAACTTGTAAATCAACTCCGTATGCCATCGCGCTTATTGCCGCCGCGCCACCAATCGCATAAACTTCAGTGACGCCAAGCATTTTGCAAGTTGCTAAAATTGTAGGGTGAACACCAGTTTTTCCATCAACGCAAAACTCTGATTGAGGCGGTGAAAATACTGCTACGCTTTTGACTCCAGCGGCAATTGCAGGAGCTGCATTCATAATCACACTACTTGGATAAACAGCCTTTCCACCAGGCACATAAAGCCCAGCGCGCTGCATTGGAATATAACGAATTTCTACTTCAGCGTCAACAGATAATTTGCATGTTTTTGTTTCTGGAAGTGATGTTTCAGAAACTGATTTTACTCGTTTTATTGATTCAGAAATCGATTCCTTAAGTTCATCATCAACTGACGAATATGCATCATCAATTTCAGATTGTGATACTTTTAAATTATCCGGTACGCATCTGTCGAATTTCTCGCTGTAAAAATTTATCGCAGAAACGCCTTCATTTTTAACGCGATCTACAATTTCTTTAGTAGCAGCGATGACATCATTACCGCCGCCTACAGCATTAAAATCAACGCGAGGAATATCGAAAACTGTAAGGTTTTTTTGATTAACAATTCTCATAATATTAAATTATTGATTGATCCAATCTTGCCAAATTGGTTGCAAAATTGCGTATGATAAAACTTGGTATCCTGTTCGATTTGGAAATTCACCTTCATTTTTATTTAAAGATTCTTTCCATTGTGAATTGTTTTTTAAAGGATCTATTAAATCAATAAATGGAAGTTTTCTGCGGCTACAAATATCTTTGATATTATCATTAATTATTTTGGCATTAGATTCAGCAGAAGCAGCAGAAGTAGTAGCAGGTGGTCCAATGATTAAAACGTAATCACTAAAATTAGATAATTTATCAACGAATATTCCAAAATTTATTTTTGAATAAGATATTTGATCAGCTAGCACATCAATAAAACCATTTGAAAAAACAATCTTATTTTCATATATTTCTGAATCGCCAATTAAACGCTCTAAATCTGTATCTATAGAATCTAGAATTTGTGAAAAAGAACTATTTGGATATGTGAGATATAAAATTTCGACAGCAGGGAATCCAGAAAGATCAGAGCGCGAAAATACTCGATTAACCCATCCTTTGAATTTTGAATCGCCTTTACCAGCGGAAAGCGAATCACCAATAACTATAAAACGAACAGTTTTTTCAGTTATGTATGGTAATGTCACTTTAAATTAGCTAGTTACTTAGATTAGTTAGTTACGATTTCTACGATTTGGCGATCGCGTTTTTTACCGAATTTAACAACACCTTCAGCTAATGCAAATAAAGTATCATCTTTACCGATTCCTACGTTTGCACCTGGGTGAAATTTTGTACCACGTTGACGAATAAGAATCTCGCCAGCGTTAACTGTTTGTCCACCAAATCTTTTTACGCCAAGACGTTGCGCGTTTGAATCTCTACCATTTCTAGACGAACTAGCACCTTTTTTATGAGCCATTTTTCTCTCCTATGAACCTAATTATTATTTAATTCCAGTGATTTCAACACGAGTCTGTTTTTGTCTATGACCCATTTTTGATTTGTAACCAGTTTTATTTTTATATTTCAAGATTGTTATTTTCTCACCTTTTTCAATTGCGCGAATAACTTTTCCTGTAACTTTAGATTTTGATAATGCGCTTGAATCAAGTTCAATTTTTTTGTCATCAGCAATCATTAATGCGTCAAAAGAAACAGTAGCGCCCTCTTTTTCACCTAAATAGTTAACAACAATAGTATCTCCAACAGATACTTTTTCTTGACGATTTCCTGCTTTTATTATTGCGTAAGTCATAATTTAATCCTTAATTTGAAAATTGTGTAATTACATTATAGCATATATTATAAAAAATTGTGAAATATTTTTAAAAGTATGCTATACTTACATTATAACAAAATGCGCTAATCTATCGCTTTGCATTAATTTGCTAATTTTTTTATACTATATATGTATAAAATTTATGTGACTAGAATCGCTTACTTATTACTGAAAGGAAATTATGTCAAAATATAATTTTACTGCAAATGCAAGAACAAAATTTGGTACAGGTGCTGCTCGCGAAATTCGTAGAAATGGACAAATCCCTGTAGCTTTATATTCAGAAGGCAATGAGCCTACTCATATTGCTTTAGAAGCACACGCATTTGAATTAGCTTTAAAAACTGTAAACCCAACTTTTGAATTAGATATTGATGGTAAAAAACAATTATCAATCGTAAGAGAAGTACAAAGAAATGTTGTTTCAGATCAAATCGAGCATGTTGATTTATATGCTGTTAAACCAGGTCAAATGATTCCACTTAGTGTTCGCGTTGAATTCCGCGGTGAAACACGTGGTGGTACAGAACTTAAAAAACTTTTACAACGTGTTCCTATCGTTGCATCTGTAGATGATCTTCCACAAGCTATTGAAGTATCTGTTGATGGTTTAATGGATGGAGCTGAAATCGTAATTAAAGATTTAGAGCTTCCTTCACATTTAAAAATCGATCTTCCAGATGATACAATTTTAGCATCAGTACGCGAATTAGCTGCTGTAGTTGTACCTACTGCTGCTGAAGAAGAAGCTGCTCCTGCTGCTGAAGCTGCTCCTGCTGCTGATTCTG
>JAISKS010000041.1 GCA_031260825.1 Bifidobacteriaceae bacterium | reverse complement strand
ATTATCAATTATCTGTTGTTCCATAACAATCATATTTGATAAGTTCGCATTTTCAATATTTGATAAAATACTATCTTCAGGCGAGATAGAAGGCTCAACATGTAAAAAAGAAACATAATGTGATGAATTATCAGGTACACAATTTACATCACCTTGGCAATCCTCAACAGGAAAATTTTGAGTTATATTTTTATTTAATCTTTCTATAAAACTCTTATTAATATCTTCAGTTGTTACAAGACGTTTCGCACCAAATTGTTGAGATACACCATAAAGTCCATAATTTTGTTCTAGCCATTTATCATTATGAACCAACACATCGTTTAACATAAGTTGTTGGATGGAATTTATATGAGCAGCTGCTAAATTAACTCTAGTGGCGTCTAAGAAAAAAGTAGTCATTAATAAAATTGGAAGTAAACATAATGTCATAAATACAGTTACGGCACCTTTTTCCTGAGTAAGATCCGAAAAACTAAAACTAGAATTTTTTGAATAGATATTATTATCTTGCATTTTTCTCTCTTTCGATTAATCGCATTTGTCTGAACCGATTACTGCACAATATGCTATTGTAAATGCATTTGCTGCTTTACTAAGATTGCCCAAATACCTAGTTCCTGTAACAGTTGGTTGTGTTACGACTTTACCGAGTAGATCGCCGACCATATTTATATCTCTTTGAAAATCAGTATTTTTATTAATTGTTTCTTCAGTATATATTGAGTTTTTCATATATAAAGTAGGTACTTTTATAAAAGTTTCCATGAATGGCACACCTTGTCTAGTATTAGAAAATGTTCGTATTGTTGAATAAAATATTCCTGGACAATATGATACAACAGTGCTTTCAGGTGTAATTGACACACCTAATAATGAACTATTTCTTATATCAGTATCCAGTTTATTTCTTACAGTAGCCTGTTTGGGATCAGTGGAATCACAGCCATAATCCCAAGATTCATCAGAAACTGAACCTACCATTATAGAAATGTCACCAAGAAATCTAAATGCAGGCATAATCCCATTATCATTATCCCAAGTAGTTGGATAATATGCGGCACCATTTGAATCATACTGAAGATTATCTAATCTTTTATCTTGATATGATTTTGCAAGCTGTATTGCACTTTTTTTAATTGAGCTATATTGCATTGATCTAGCATAAAAATAATCATTAAAAAAGATACAAAAAATTAAACATGCAATACAAAAGGGAAATATAAAAGTTGCTTCTACTATGGCAGAGCCCTTTTGGGAAGTAAAGTTAAATTTCATATACCTAATTATACATTAATATATTGAATTTATAGTAGATATAACATAAATGTTTGGGGGTATGAAATAATTCATAGCGATTTATTAGCGAAGCGGATGGTTGGTCAAGCGAAGCGGTTGGGTTGATCTCGAATTATTAGCGAACCGCTATTGAAATACAAAATGCGCTACAGAATTCACGTAAATACTGGGCTACAGCGCGAAAAAATCCCGATTCGCAAATCTCAGTAGCGGTTCGCTAAATTATGATTCAATACCAACGGTCTCAGCGGTGTGAATGAATGAGCGCAGAGTTTAGTGTCTGTCTAAATTTTTAATCAGAAATCGTTTTAATGCGAGGATCTTTCAAAAACCAAGCAAGTTGTTTTCGAACCAATCTTCTGGTATGAATAAAAATATCTTCATACGCCTGATCTAAAGTATATGTTAACGGCGAATCAAAATGCTTAATAAGCTCAGCATAACCAATGGCTTTCGAAGCTGTGACACCAAGCAAATCTCGCTCATAAAGCGATGAGACCTCCTCGGTTAGCCCAAGTTCTCTCATTGAATCGGTTCGGATTCTAATTCGTTTATCAAGTTCATCTCTATCATAGGAAATATCAGGCATATATTGCACAGTATTAATATTATGATAAGTTTGCGGCGCAAAATTTGATTTAAATGGCTTTCCTGTGATTCGAACCACTTCTAATGCTCTAATAATTCGACGAGTGTTTGTCGGCAAAATATTTGCTGCAGATTCTGGATCCAAAGCTGATAACTCTGAATATAAAGCGGCAGTACCGGATAATATCAACTCGCCATTTGAATCTACATAATCACCATCAGAGGCAATTTGTTCAAGCTGCCCGCGTACCTCTAAATCAACCGGTGGAAAATCTACTTCGTCTAGCACAGCCCTGATATAAAGCGACGATCCGCCAACTAAAATAGGAATATTTCCTCGGTCAAAAATTGCCTTAATATCAGCGCGTGCTTTTTTTTGATATACAGCAACATTTGCAATTTCTGTTGGTTCTAGCACATCTATTTGATGATGTGGTACAGCTCCCCGCTCAGCGATACTTGGCTTAGCCGTACCTATATCCATATATTTATAAAGAGAATATGAATCTGCATTAATAATCTCAGCGCCAAGCAAATCCCTAGAAGCCCCAGAAAACCCAGCCCCAAGCAAATCCCCAGAAACCCCAGCCGATATAGACTCAGCAATCTTAATTGCTAATCCAGTTTTACCAGATGCCGTAGGGCCAACTATCGCAATTAGCGTAGATTTATCAATTTGTACCATATAAAATATAAACTATTTTACATCAATTACAGTACCAGATTCTCCAATAACTTCATTTCTAATACGATATTTAATATCTAAATTAAAATAATTAAAAGGTTTGATTTCATATTGAACTCTTAATTTTACATTTGTTGCTGGTACGTTTTTTTTAACTACAACCATAATTGGAGATTCTTTTATTTTGCAGTTTAAACGACTCCAATAATCATTAAAATAAAAACCATAGAAACCACCTTCAGACATACTCGATTTCTCTGTATCAACTAATGCATAATCGGCTGGATTTATACCTAATTCTCTTGCAGATTCTTGCATATCAGGTCTATTTGCAATTAAATTTACACAAGCATCTATAAAAGCTTGAGTAGGAGGAGTGTGTCCAGTGTCTTCATTACTATGTTTATCATCAAAATAAGCGCTAAGACCTCTATAAAATTCAGCTGGTTTATTATTTGCACCAGGTGTTTCCCAGGCATAACTTTCACCATGATGTGATGATCTAGTTCCACCCATATTCCAATAATCATATCTTATAGTTACAAGAGTTGTGGAACCTTTAGACCAATCAGGAATTTTAACTCTACCTTCGATATAATCAGGGTCAGCAGGAGTACTAGTTGTACCTTTTGCAGGAGAGTAGAATATTTTACTTCCATTAAAATCCATACCATCAAGTCCGTTAACAACACCTAATGCATTTAATAATTTATCAGTTTTTACACCTTCACGGTTATCTTTATCCAAAACAGCATCAAGACCAATTATATTCAGTTCATCCCTATTAGTCGAAATTGATTTCAGATGACTTTGAAAATACACTTTTGCAATAGTTTGATCAGCGCCCCTGGCTTCTTGCGTGGTAATATAATTACCTAGCGCATTTTTTGCACCTATAATCATAAACATGGCTGTGACAGGAGAGGTAATATATGTACCATCTAAAGCTTTATAAAAACTTGTATCTAATTTATTATTCGGGTCATCAGGATCGTATGAATTCTCAATTGGATCCGCATCAGCAGGAACAGTACCAGGAAAATATTTAAATTGATCAAATAATTTCTTTACAGCTTTTAAAACAGTTGTTGCAGAATTGTTTTGAGCATAACTATATAAATATCCATATTGAGAAAGCTCTCTAGCTTCGTCAGCTAGGGCATTCTGAATTCTAGCTTGCGCATAAATTACATTAGCGAGCATAGCAAAACTCATTGCAAAAAATAAAAATATTGGAATAATAAAAGTAGCTTCAACTATAATAGATCCGTTATTAGATTTTAATTTATTCATAATTCCCTCCTATTAATATCCAGCTACATTACTTACTCTAAAGTTCATAAGAGATGTTCTATTCGGGTCACCCGTAAGTTGACCCAAGAATCCGAAATTCATAAAGAACGGTTTTATTTCATACTTGCCTCTAATTTGGAGATCAGTATCAGCATATAATATCCTATATTTATCAGCCCACCATCTATCTACTACACTTTTAGTCTTCACCTTACTATAATAGTAGTTTGCTTGAATTACATCAGCCATACGTTTCATCATATTTGCTTTTGTAGAACCTTGATTAGATAATTTAAGTAGAGTAAATAATTCCAAAAAGTTTTGATACGTAGCACAAGCAGAGCTACATTTCATTCCTTTGGTTAGATATTCAGCATTGCCCCCAAGAACTGACCAATCTTTAGAATCACTTCCTTTGAACATTGCAACTGGATTTCCATCATTAATTAATGTACTCATATCTGCAGATGCTTCAAGAATGGCTATTCCGAATCTAAGCAAAGTAGCAACTATATAACCAAATGGTGGAAAAGCCGACTCTATAGGTTTCATCATAGCATTTATTTCAGAGTTTTGATATGTGCCAATCATGTCCAAAGCAATTCTCATACAAAAAATCATCACGAATGGTGTTTTTGGTGAGTATTGACCTTCGCTTCCATAAATAATATATTCTTCATCAGTTGAACAAGAAACATCAGCATGAGATAATAATTTATCACAAGTTGTATTTTGAGCAGGAGTTAATCCGCCACCTTGATTTATTTTTTCTTTATATGAAGCGTTATTCTTATCTCCATTATATGACATATCGGCAAAATTAGATGCAATATAAGATGTAATTAATAAATTATTTATATTATTTGAGCCAAAGAAATCACCACCGAATAAATCAGCAATAAAACCAGCCAAACCAAGAATTGTGCTTAAAACTTCAAGGCCTAGGTCACCCTGCAAAGCATCCGTTCCTGGAATCGTAGGTTCAGGATCTTGGGCTGTGGAAAGTTGAGAGGGAAGCACTACTTTATGTTCGGGATCATAATTTTTCATTTCCATTGCACGACCGTTCTGAGCAAGATAATGAGGTTTTCCATCCAAATCAGTTCCTAAACTTTCTCCTAATTTACCTATCATCTGAAAAGCATATCCAAAAGCCAACGTTTTATTTATTGTTGTAATAGTATCTTTTGGTAATAATTTGTTTAAATCAATTTCAGACAGAAGAACATCACCAGCGTTTTTAAATAAATGTATTACACCTTTATTTAAGATAATCGCTAAAAATCTATTATGCACAGCAGCAATATTTTGTTCAAGTTCGGCAAGAGATTTATTTGTAGTTACTGTACCATCAAATCCAGAAAATTTGTTAACAGCATTTGTAGAATCAGAATTGAAAGTATTAATAGTATCTGCATTTGATTTAAATGCTGCAAATGTTAAATTAGGATTTTCATCTTTATTAATAAAATAATTAGCAAATTTATATTGACCAACCGAATCATTATCTTTTCTGAAAAATACAGTTGATTCGCAACCCGCATCATTTTTCGCAAATTGATAAGGATGACATTTTAAATTAACTTCTGTACCTGTAGCATTAAAAATTAATGATTTATATGAATCTTCAGTATATGGATTTGTATAAGCTATATTATCTTTATAAGTAAATGGATATTTTCCATCTTCAGTATTATAAGAAACTGGATGATCTGTTACTTTTTTGCCCCAATAAACATTGTCATTTAAAGCAGCTTTTGTCTGTTTTAAATATGTTACATATACATTTTTTAAATCATCAGCGAAAGTAGTGTATGTATCGCCAATTTTATACACTTGATCATCAATAGTGAGCTTATTAAGCATATCGTCCATAACTTTCATTCCACCATAAATTTTCTCAGGAGCTTTATCGCAAGAATCAGCGGTACAAGATTTATATCCTTTTCCATCAAAAAAAGTTTTTGCTTCTGTATATTTAGCATCTAATGGAGTTTTTATAGTTTTTAAATCATTGATATCATACAAAATAGTATCTCTAGCATCTGCAGCACCTATTTCAGCAATTATTTCATCGATATCTATGCTCATTTCTTTAAAATAACCAATTAATTTATTAAATTTATGAACAGCAGTTCCCCTATTAGCCCAGCCAAGAGTGGTTGAACCATCAGACCAAGAATTTACACTATTTGGATCAGCAAAACCTGATTCACATGCATTATTTGATTGAGTACAAAAATGGAAATAATCACTAGCTTGGTAAAAATTAATTGCTCCTTTAGTGATTTCATTCATAGTAGAATTAGATGGTACATCAGCAATATTAATAATATTTGATTTATTTAAAGTGTTAATAGCTGGAATTGTATTAGTAGTTTTTCCATTAGTTATGTTTAAATTTACATTTGAAGTAGTATTAACAGAATATAATTCACTGCTTAAACTTTGTAATACAGCTTGAAGATTTTGATCATCATAACAACCAGCATTTACACCAAGATTAAAT
>JAISKS010000011.1 GCA_031260825.1 Bifidobacteriaceae bacterium | reverse complement strand
GCTGTTGTTGACGAACTTTTCAAACAAGCTAAAGATGTTGAAACAACAGAGGAAATCGCTGCTACAGCTGGCATTTCTGCAGGTGATCCTGAAATCGGAAATCTAATCGCACAAGGACTTGAAAAAGTTGGAAAAGAGGGCGTTATCACTGTTGAAGAATCAAATACTTTCGGATTAGAATTAAAAATCACAGAAGGTATGCGTTTTGATAAAGGATATTTATCTGCATATTTTGTTACAGAAACTGATACAGCAATTACTTCATATGAAGATCCTTATATTCTAATTGTTGAAAACAAAGTTTCTACAATTCGCGATTTACTACCATTAATGGAAGAAATCAGCCAAGAAGGTAAACCACTTTTAATTATCGCTGAAGATATTGAAGGAGAGGCTTTAACAACTCTTATTCTAAATAAGATTCGTGGAGTTTTCAAATCTGTAGCTGTAAAAGCACCAGGTTTTGGAGATCGTAGAAAAGCTATGCTTCAAGATATTGCAACGCTTACAGGCGCTACAGTTATCAGCGAAGATATCGGATTAAAATTAGAATCTGCTACAAAAGAAATGCTAGGTTCGGCTCATAAAATCGAGATTTCTAAAGATGAGACTACAATTGTTGAAGGCGCTGGAAGCAAAGAAAATATTGCAAAACGCGTTGAACAAATTAAAGCTGAAATCGAAACTACAGATAGTGATTATGATCGTGATAAACTTCAAGAGCGTCTTGCAAAACTTGCAGGCGGAGTTGCTGTTATTCGCGCTGGTGCTGCTACAGAAGTTGAGCTTAAAGAGCGTAAACATCGCATTGAAGATGCTGTGCGAAATGCTAAAGCTGCTGTTGAAGAAGGTATTGTTGCAGGTGGCGGTGTTGCCCTAATTCAGGCTGCTGACAAAGCTTTTGCATCGGATGAAATTAACTCATTAAAAGGCGAAGAAAAAATCGGCGCA
Organism: Bifidobacteriaceae bacterium; assembly: GCA_031260825.1. GTDB lineage: Bacteria > Actinomycetota > Actinomycetes > Actinomycetales > Bifidobacteriaceae > JAISKS01. The sequence continues at coordinate 1,984 of JAISKS010000011.1, read as the reverse complement.
TCTATTGTAAAAAATGCAATTGAAGCTCCACTTCGTCAAATCGCTTATAATGCTGGTCTTGAAGGGGGAGTTGTTGTTGACAAAGTTCGTTCACTTCCATCTGGTCATGGTCTAAATGCTGCGACAGAAGTTTATGAAGATTTAATTGCGGCTGGCGTAAATGATCCAGTTAAAGTAACACGTTCAGCGCTTCAAAACGCTGCTTCGATTGCTGCATTATTCATTACAACTGAGGCAATAGTGGCCGATAAACCTGAACCAGAAACTCCAATGGGTGGAGCTCCTGATATGGGTGGAATGTACTAAATCGCTTTTGCCGGGGGATTCTTTGCCCTCGGATCTGTATCATATAAATCTGTATCATATAAAATGTCTAAACTATATTATATCGAAACTTTAGGTTGTGCAATGAATGTGCATGATTCTGAGCGAATTGCTGGCGTAATGGATGAGCTCGGGTATGCACATACGGAAATTGTAGATGAAGTTTATAATGCAGATGACGGTTTATATATTATAAATACTTGTTCGGTACGCGAAAATGCTGCCGATAAACTTTATGGTCATTTGGGAATTTTGAAAACTATAAAAGAATCACATCCTGGATTAAAAGTTGCTGTAGGCGGCTGTCAGGCTCAAAATGATAAAGAGTATATGGCAAAACGTGCGCCTAATAAATCAGTTGATATAATTTTTGGTACGCATAATATCGGATCAATTCCAAAACTTCTTGAGGCGAAAAAAGTAGCTCTAGAAAAAGCAAAATTAGCGGAAAAAGCTTCTGAAAAAGCGTCAGAAAAATTGTCAGAAAATTCTTCAGATAATAATTCAAGTTCTTCCGAAATTAAATCGAAGCGAGCTTTAAAACGCTTAATTAACACAGCAAATAAGCCTCAAATCGAAATAATTGGTGAGCTTCGTGATTTCCCATCATATTTGCCAGTATCATATGATAGTCCATATTCGGCGCTTGTGTCAATCTCGGTTGGCTGTAATGAAACATGTACATATTGCATTGTTCCTAGTGTTAGAGGGGTAGAAATCGATAGGCCAATTGCGGAAGTTCTTGACGAAATCGAGGGACTTGTAAAATCTGGCGTTAAAGAAGTGACATTGCTTGGACAAAATGTGAATGCTTATGGTTTTAAATTAAGTTCAAATGGGGAGCCTGTAGCGCCTGGTGTATCGCCTGAAGATGCCTTTGCAACTCTACTTAGCGAGTGTGGACAATTCAAAGATTATACGTCTAAGACTGGTGAGCGCGGTGCTAATGGTGAGAATTTAAGTTTGGAGCGAGTTCGTTTTACATCGCCTCATCCAGCGGGATTTACGCCAAATGTGATTAAAGCAATGCGCGATACTCCTAATATTATGCCGTCGCTACATATGCCGCTGCAGTCTGGTTCTGATTCAGTACTTAAAGCGATGAAACGTAGTTATAGAAGTAGAATTTTTTTAGAAAAGATCGAAATGATTCGTAGCGTGATTCCTAATATTGCTATAACTACTGATATAATCGTAGGTTTTCCTGGAGAAACCGAGGAAGATTTTCAGGCTACTTTAGATGTTTTAAAAAAGGTACAATTTACTTTCGCGTATACTTTCCAGTATTCAATTAGACCTGGGACAATTGCGGGGGATATGGTAGATCAGATTCCGCATGATATTGTTCAGCGCCGTTTTGATGAGCTTTTAAAGCTACAAAATGAGATTACTTATAAAGGACAACTTGACCAAATAGATAAAATTCATAAAGTGCTTGTTGATAAACAAGGCGGCAAAAAAGACTCGGCTAATCAGCGTTTAAAGGGACGAAGTGAGGATGGAAGACTTATTCATATTAATAATCCTGATGGCATAATTAAGCCTGGGGATATTGTGGAAGTTAAAATTGTTCATGCAGCCCCGTTTCATTTAATTGGTGATCCAGTTTAATATTGACCATAATTATCTTAGTGTAAAAATATTAAATTGAAAATAAAAT
>JAISKS010000002.1 GCA_031260825.1 Bifidobacteriaceae bacterium | reverse complement strand
CTGGGTCAATTTCTAGCATAGTTTCTAAGTCAAAATGGGGGTTTAACAGGCTATTATCATATACGGAGCTAAGAAGCTCGAAATAATTAATTATTGATGGATATGAAAAGTCAACTATTAAATAGTCGGAAGCGCAGCCTTTTACCAGGCTGTAACAATATTCAGGCAGGATTAATCGTCCAGAGATGTCGGTTATTATAGATATATTTTTTTGCATATGAGCATAATACACTCATTCTAATTTGCGCGCAAAAAATCCTAATAAAAAATATTAAAATGAAAAAAAATAATGTTTATAACTTTTAAAAGTTACTCAGTTTCTAAATTTAAAAGCTCATTTCTTAGAGTGTTATAATCGTCTTCAAATTCTTTAATTTCTTCTTGCAAAGTAGTAAGATCTAAGGCAAGAGTATCGTCGATTGGATTAGTGTTTTCCATATTTACCCCCTTTAGAATCAGGGCGAGAGCCACTACGTGAATCGCGTCCACCATCTCTAGAACCACGGCCACCATCGCGTCCACCATCTCTTTCAGAATCGCGTCCACCACGTCCGCCGCCTCTAGAATCTCCGCGTGAATTATCTCTTGAACTACCAGAATGTGATTTGGAGTCACGAGTTCGTGATTCAGCTTTTTTTAGTAATTCTTGTTCCTCTTCTTCATCCTCTTCAATGTCAACTAAAACATATTCATCAAAAGAATTTTGTTGTTTATTATTAAGAGCGTAAGCTTTGTCAAGAAGTTCTTTGGCTTTTTCATCTTCGCCTAAATGTTCCATAATATCAGCTTTAGTTAATTGAAGTCTGATTCGAGAGTTTGTAGCTAAACCTTTATGTCTAATCACTTTATTAATAGTTTTTAAAGCCTCATCAGATAAACCTAATTCGAATTTGCATTCTGTTTCGATAATTGTAGATTCTACAATATACTCTTCGTATTTGATAATATCAGTTTTACGATGTTTTGAAATAAGTGCAATAGCTTTTTCGCGCTCGCCTAAAGCTCTAAAGCAATCTGCTGCAAATGGTACAAAACTGATTGAATCGTTTAATCGATGTGCAGCTGTAAATTCTTGAAGTGCATATTTATAATCTCCATAATAATACGCAGCTAATCCGCTAATTTCGCGTGCATTAGCAACTCTTGGAGCCATGCGAGCAGCAGCAACTGCGTGATATACAGAAGTTTCATTATCAGTATTCATAAGCTCTGTCGCAGCAAGCATATGCTTTAAAATTTTGTCGCGAGAACCATCTGAAAATTCATGGAATGCTGACAGAATAGAATTGTCAACGGAAGAAATATTGATATAATCAGGTATTTCAGGAATAGGAAATTCACCATCAACTAATAAATCCTTAATATTTTTATTAACTACTTTATATTCTTGAGAATCATTTTCTTCTAAATTTTCAGTTACCATTTTTACCTATCTTATATAATTCTTATTTGTTACAGTATGATTTTACCACAAAACTTCATTAATAGACAAGTTTTATGAAAGAAACTACGCTTTTTTGATTTCTAATATTTTAATATCTTGTTCATTTCCATTAGGAGCTACAAAATTAGTAGTTTCTCCAACTTTTTTCCCAAGAACAGCGCTTCCTATTGGAGAATCTTCGCTATAAACATCATAATCAACTTTATCTGCCATATCTCTAGATGCGATTAAGAATTCTCTTTCGCGACCGTTTAGCTCGATTTTTACTACAGTGCCTGGTTGAACTGTATCGAAATTTGTAATATCTACGATCTTAGCTTTTTCTAATTTTGCTGCTAATTCGCGAATTTTAGCTTCGTTTTTTCCCTGCTCATCGCGTGCTGCATGATATCCACCGTTTTCTTTTAAATCGCCTTCATCTCTTGCAAGAGCAATGCGCTTAGTGATTTCTTGTCTTTTTTCAGTTTCTAAAAATTCAAGTTCTTTTTTTAACTCATCAAATGCAGATGATGTTAATGTGATATTTGTATCGGACATTTTGTACCTTTCAGAAATAAATTAAGCAGTCATTGCTTCTTTAGAGAATTTATTTGAGAACAAAACATTTCGTTCTTCTTCAGTTTTTCCACCGAAAATTCCAAAAACTTTTCTTTCAGATGCGTATTCTAAACAATTAGTAATAACAGTGCATTCTTGACATACACCTCTAGCTAGTTCAGTACATAATTGAGCTTGATTGCTATTGCCTTCAGGGAAAAACCAACTAGGTTCTTTACCCCTACAATTAGCTTGTTGATGCCACATTTGCATTATTATATCTCCAATATTAAAACTATGTATATATTGTATACAAGAAATTTGCTTTTGTCAAGTAAAAAATAAAATTATTTGATATAATTATATTAATAGGTAATAAGGAGCAAAAATGGCTAATGTAACTATTAATGATGAATGTGTTGGATGTAGAACTTGCGCTGGAATTTGTCCAGAAGTTTTTGAAATGAAAGATGGAGTTGCAGTAGTAATAATGGACCCTATTGAAGATGATTTTCTTGAAGATGTACAAGATGCCGTTGATTCTTGCGGATTTGGCGCTATTGAATTAACTGATTAGACTTTTGAAAAATCTAAGTAATTCTTGCATAAGTGTACCAAGAAGTGGTATACGAAAAATGTTTGAGATCGCTGGCTCTAAGCCTAATCTCATTTCTTTTGGCTTAGGAGAGCCTTCTTTTGATACTTTCGATGCTGTCAAACAAGCTGGATCTGGTACAATTCTCGCAGATAATCTGATGCGCTATACTAGTGTGACAGGGATTCCTCCGCTAAAAGAGGCGATTGCAAAACAGTATTCCTCTCAAAATGTTACGGCAAATCAAGTGATCGTCGGACCTTCTGCTACGACAATTCTTTATTTAACATTCTTAACTCTTATTAACCCGGGCGATGAGGTAATCATCTTTTCCCCTAATTTCACTGTATATCCGGCACAAATAACTGCGCTTGGTGGTAAACCTATTTTCATAAATCTTGATGCAGCAAGTGATTTTGAGATTTCTGATAATACAGTTTCCTTAGTGCGCGAGGCCGTAACACCTAAAACAAAAGCTATTATTATCAATAATCCTTCTAATCCAACAGGGTCTATTACCCCTGCAAATATGCTCAAAAAGCTTGCAGATATTGCGATCGAAAATGATTTATATGTGATTAGCGATGAAGTTTATGAGGCATATAATTATACTGAAGAGCCAGTTGTTTCAATCACAAATGTCTATGAAGATACTATTAAAGCTGAGCAAATTCGTGATTTAACTATAATTGTGAATTCATTTTCAAAGACTTTTGCGATGACAGGTTGGAGAATTGGATATTTAGTGGCTTCATTGAAATTTGTGGAGCTTGCCTCGAAAATGGCGGAACATCTTTATGCATCGACTAATACAGCGAGTCAATATGCGGCCCTTGAGGCGCTTGATAGCTCGCATTTACAGGAAATTTCTGCAATGCGCGATTTCTATAATATTAATCGATTAATGATTGAAGAGATTTTGGGAGATACTTTGAAAATTTCGAAAATGTCGGGTGCTTTTTATTCGTTTATTGCTGTACCAAATGAAAAATCTGAAGTTGGTACGGATTTAGCAGGTGGTACGGACCTCGCAGGCGATGATGAAAAATTCGCAATGGAGCTTATTGATAAATGTGAGGTTGCTGTAACTCCTGGTTCAGCGTTTGGCGAGGCAGGAAAGGGGTTCGTGCGAATTTCCTATGTGAATAATCATGAGGAAATGAAACGCGGACTGGAACTAATTAAAG
>JAISKS010000060.1 GCA_031260825.1 Bifidobacteriaceae bacterium | reverse complement strand
GGAACCAAAAGTGGGTCTCGCCAAAATTGTACCAAAAATCCCCGAAATCCGTACCACAAAACCCAAAAATTAGCCCCCTCAAACCCCTCAAAATCAAAAAAATCCCCAAACCCAAACCTCCAAACCCCCAAAAAACCTAAAAAACCTAAAACCTTAAAAAAATAATGTATAATATAAAATAATTTCACCTAATTTTAAGGATTATTATGGCAGTAAAATTTGACCCAGCTACATTAGTAAAAGACACTGAAACAGCTGAAGTACTTAAAGAAAATAATATTGACTTGACCACAGCAACCGAAGAAGATTCAGCCGTTGCAGCAGCTACACAGGCCGCAGTAGAGATCGCTCCGGAAGAAAATTTATCGGATGTAAAAGCTGCCCGAACTCATACTGAGGCGGTTGAAACTTTCGTCAGCCCAATGTTACCAAAATTAACTGCAGACCAACAAGCCGAAATTCGCAAACAAGCTCCTGCGCTTTTAAAGAAGTTTTTGGATGATGAAAATCAGCTTATTGAATTTGGTTCATCTGCTACAGCCGACATCGATGCAGTTGTTAATAAATTGCTCGTTGAACAAGCCAAAATGGATATTCCTGAAGTGAATGATTTGCTAAAAAATGTAAATAAAGATATCGAAGGTTTCACTGCAAAATACTCTGAAGATGAAGCTTCGCTCGAGAAAAAAGTTTCTAAGCTTGGACAGTTTTTTAAGGATCGAAAACGCGATGTAAAAGATTGGCAATTTGATTCAAAAAACCTTATGGGCAAATTCGACGAAATCACTCAACAAATTGTTGAGCGCGAGGAAATTCTTAAGAGAAATGTTATCACTGCAAATATATTAATTGAGAAAAATAAAGAGAGTACAGATGCTCTTCTTGGCGTGATTGCATTTTTAGAAGCGGTACATGAATGCGCATTTAAAGATCTTGAAACTCTAAAATCTGAGCTAGATACATTAACAAGTGGTACGCCAGAATACCTTGAAAAAGCTGACCAAGTCGATGTTATGGGCAAAACTGTGATCGCTCTTGAAAATCAACGCGCCGATTATTTAAATAGATATTTTATCGCCGTATCATCTAATACAGGAATGCGAAATATCGCAAGAATTTCCGCTGATACACGCGTCCGTTTGAAACAATTAAAAACCACAACTCTTTCAACTATGAAACTTGTCGTATCTCAACTTGGTATGCTACAACAAGCTAAAAAAGGTGAAGAGACAGCTAAAGCAATTATTGATGCAAATGATGCTGCTACAAAAATGTATGCAAAAACTCTTGGTACAGCTCTTCCATCAATGGCAAAAAGCAGCCAAGCTTCAACGCTTACTGTTGAGGCAGTTCAGGCTCTTACTGACGGCGTTATCGCAAGTAATAATGGCTTAATCGAGGCTATTGCGTATGGCAGAGAGCAGAAAAAACAAGTTGCCGAAGCTATTTCGCAAAGTGTATCTGCAATTAATGATTCTACTAAAGTTAGAGATGAAGCAATTATTAACGAGATTTTAAACACTGCCAAAAAGAATGAGGAAGAGATAAAATCTAACGCACCCGAGTCTGCTTAAAGTTTATGACTAATTCAAAAGATACAGATTTAGATGTTACAAAACTTATCTCCAATATGGGTAAAAGCATAGGAGAGAGCGAAATTAACAGCCTATCTCTTGATGCGCAAAAGTCTACTATAGAGCTACAAGAACAAATAAATTCGGCGTCCGAATCTCTTTTAAATGTCAAAAAACCTGTGCTTGCAAAACAGGATTCTCCTGAGGAAAATGCTGAACCAGAGATTAAACATAAAACTCTCGAAGAAGCGATGTCTGACCTTAACGAGCTCACTGGAATGAAAGAAGTTAAGAAGCAGATCAACGAATTGACACAACTTATTAAAATCAATAAACTTCGAAAAGAGCAAGGAATTGATGGCTCAGATATGTCACATCATCTACTATTTTTAGGAAATCCTGGTACTGGTAAATCTACAGTTAGCCGAATTGTAGCAGATATTTATTGGAATTTGGGAGTAGTAGAAAAAGGACAACTTATCGAAACTTAACGCGCGAAAATCGTAAAAGGTTATGTTGGACAAACCGGCGCTAATATGCTTAAAATATGTGAATCTGCAGTTGGAGGAATTCTTGTAATCGACGAAATGTATTCGCTCGCAGGAAAAGGTGAAAACGATTTTGGTACAGAAGCACTTGAAACACTTCTGAAATTTATGGAAGATAATCGCGATAAAATCGTTGTAATTGGTTGCGGATATACTAAAGAAATGCAAAATTTAATTGATACAAATTCGGGACTAAGATCTCGTTTTAGCAACTTCATTGATTTCGAAAATTACACTCCAGAACAATGTTTACAAATCCTCGATAAAATGATTAGTAAATATAATATCAAAATTTCTGATGACAAACAACGCAAAGTTCTTCTTGATTTTTTTGGTACAGCAGACAATGATTCGAACTTTGCCAATGCAAGAGCGGTAAGAAATTTGCAAGAATATATTATTGCGATTCAGTCAACAAGACTGGGGGCAAAACTCGATTCTAATTCGGATAATGAATCTGAAGAAAAATCAGATTCAAGTTCAAAATCTGTAACAAAAAAAGAACTTACAACAATAAATTTGTCTGATATCAATGAAGCTATTGAAAGGTATTTTTCAATTAATCATAAGATTTCTAATGGAGAAATCAATGGCTAATAAACCAAAAAAAATAGGGACCGCTGCTAAGGTCGTAGGCGGAATTATTCTTATTTGCATAATACCTTCAGTAGTCGGAACTATACTTGGTATTATATTAACTGCATTAATATCTTTATCTCCATTTATTGTTCTTTACGCCATATATAAACGTAAAAATGATAAAAAAGAAAAATCTACTGATCAAAAACAGACAAAAGAAACAGTCAATAATGATAAACCTAAAATTGATGCAAATGATGGAAAACTGAAAAATACATTTTTTACATTTTCAGAGTTTCGTAACACTAAATATAAGGAACTAAATGTTGATGAAATAAAAGCTAATTATGCAATTTTACTTGACGTTTGTGATAATCCCGGAATTGAAGATAAAACTACATTAATTGAATTCGATAATAAAATTAAGGATATCAATATTTTGATTGATAAATATGAACAGATTTTTGAGAATCCTGAGACATTTAAGACTCCCGAAAAACAATTAAACAGCATAAAAGCTACTCTAAATACATTTGCCAAAACAGTTCTTAATACTGCGCAAGATCTTAATAATGCAACGCTTGTTGATTTGGAAGTTAGCCAGCGTATGCTTGGTGAAAAAAATGATTTAGCAGATGATTTGTTGTCTGACGAAATCGAAGAACTCGGCGCTACTGCCTCTTAGTTTCTGTCGAGACCCCCTTTTGGCCCAGTTTTTACGCCCAAAAACACCCAAAAACTGGGCCAAATTGGGGTCTCGCCAAAAATACTAATAATACAAGTTATGTAATTTATAATACACTAATCTAAAACTGAAATTAAAACTGCAAGCTACAATAATTTTTAGTACAATTAACTTATGGAAATTTCAAATTTAGTATCAACCACGAATAACACTCCAATAGCAAATACCCCCGCCGCTTCTAGCCTAACAGTCTCAGAAGCTACAAAAAACGGCACACTCGGAGCTAAATATATTTTAGTGACAGGCGGCTGCGGATTCATCGGTTCACACACAACTATTGAACTGATTAACAGCGGTTACACCCCTATAATACTGGACAATCTATCAAACTCAAAACCTGAGGTTGTCGAGCGCATTAAAAAAATCACAAAAAAAGATGTGATGTTTGTCAAAGGCGACGCATCTAATAAAAAGATATTAACTGCTATTTTCGAAAAATTTCCAATTACCGGAGTGATTCATTTTGCCGGATATAAAGCCGTTGGCGAATCATGCGAAACACCCCTAAAATACTACTCAAACAACCTATCTACAACTACTGCAATTTTAGAAACTATGCAAAAATTCGGAGTTCAAAATTTAGTATTTTCCTCTTCTGCTACTGTTTACTACGCTGAAGCAATTAGCCCAAATGGACAAGTGACAGGCGAATGCATTGAAGGCATAACACCAACTGTAAGACCTACAAATCCATATGGTACAACAAAGCTGATTCAAGAATGGATCCTTGAAGATGCAGCACGCGGAATCGATTTTTACCCAGGTATCACCTCTGAAAAAGCACGACCACTTCGCGCGATCGCATTAAGATATTTCAATCCAATCGGCGCGCATAAAAGCGGTTTTATCGGCGAAGATCCTAATGGAATTCCGAATAATTTAGTACCTTATATTACGCAAGTTGCGATTGGCAGACTTCAGCAATTAACTGTGAATGGCGCAGATTATCCGACAGTCGACGGCACTGCAATTCGCGATTATATTCACGTTTTAGACCTCGCAATTGCACATGTAAAAACTCTTCAATATCTAGAAAACGTAGATACTGGCGCGATGGATTCATCTCCAATTTCTCCAAATGCCATTCGAAATAATGGAACTTTATTTGATTATTTTAATATCGGAACTGGCACAGGTTCAACTGTTATGCAAGTAATTAGCGCGTTTATGGCAGCTACAAATGGTGACATCCCTTATGTGGTTGGACCTCGCCGCGCAGGTGACAGTGCTGTAACATATGCAAATACTACAAAAGCTCAGCAATATTTGAATTTCAAAGCAACATATGGACTCGCAGAAATGGCTGTAGATTCTTGGAATTGGCAAAAATTAAACCCACTTGGCATTGAGTAAATTAAGTAAACATTTATGGAAAATTTAGATAATATTGGCGCAGAGCAGCTTCCTAATAATTTAGAAGCTGAGAAATCTATTCTTGGTGCGATGCTGCTTGATTTTGAGGGCGTTGTAGAGAGTTTAGAGCGTATAAAACCTGAGTATTTTTATAGCAATAGAAACAAAATTATTTTCGAAACACTTTTCAGAATTTATATGGAAGGCAATCCAATCACAACAATTAGCGTGATTGAAATGCTTGAATCAAATGGCAATTTGCAACGTGCTGGCGGCGCTACATATATCGCTGGTCTGATGGATGTTTCGACGACCTCTTCAAATATTGATTATTATATTGATATCGTATCCGAAAAGGCCCTTAGGCGCTCTATAATAAATGCCGGTCAGCAGATAATTTCCGTTGGACATTCAAAGGGTGGAGAGACTGCTGATCAGATTTTGGAGCAGGCCGAGAATCAAGTTTTGAATATTAGCAATCAGAGAATTGGTAGCGATTTTCGTAAATTAGATACTGTTTTGGATGAGGTTTTTCCAAAAGATGGTTCTCGAAAAGACTCGACTGCCACAGCGATTTCTACTGGTTTTGCTGATTTGGATAAGTTGATCACGGGGTTTTTGCCTGGTCAGCTGATTATTGTAGCGGCTCGTCCATCGGTTGGAAAGTCGACGCTTGGGCTTGATTTTATGCGACATGCATCGATTATGCATAAAGTTCCGTCCATTTTATTTTCGCTTGAAATGAGTTATCAGGAAATTGTTGAGAGATTGATGAGTGCGGAAAGTTCGATTGAGCTCAATAAAATACGCAAGAATTTTATGAATACAAAAGAGAAACAGGTCTTTTATGCAAATGTAAATCGCGTATACGATGCGCCGCTTTTGATTGACGATAGTCCGGAATTGAATATGACACATATCCGCTCGAAGGCCACTCGCCTCAAGGAAACTAATGATTTGAAACTGATCGTGATTGACTATTTACAGCTTATGCAGTCTGGCGAAAAGCATGATAATCGCGCGGCTGAAGTTGGCTCGATTAGTCGAAGTTTGAAGAAGCTTGCTAAGCAATTAGAGGTACCGATTATCGCGATGGCACAGCTCAACCGCAAGAGTGAGGAGGGCAAAGGTCGCCGTCCGATGATGAGCGATTTGCGCGAGTCTGGTTCGATCGAGCAAGATGCCGATGTGATTCTTTTGATACATCGCGAGGATGTTGAGAATAAGAAATCCGAGCGTCCTGGCGAGGCAGATTTGATTGTAGCTAAGCAACGTAATGGCGCTACTGGCGATGTGAAACTTCTATTTCAAGGTTCGAAAAGTCGCTTTGCCAGCGCTGGTCAGATTATGGCAAATATGGTCGCGGCGGGAACTTCTGGTGGATCTGGTGAAAATGGATCTGGTGCTGGTGGATCTGGTACTGTTTCGTCTAATAATGATGGGGGCTCTTCTTCATCTGGTACAAATCTGGAGGGAATGGACCCTCGCACGCAAGAATTTGTAACAGCAACCGACAGCACTGGGGCGAGTTGGGCAACAGTAGCTAATACTGGCGCTGGTTCTAATGCCAGTACGGATTTTGAATCAGGAGCACCTGTGCCTGCAAGCTCGATGTTTTCTGATGAACCGACCACTCAAAGCATAAGCGTGGATCCGTTCGCAACTGAGAATTCGATGGCGAGCAATGTCGCTTCTGTGGAAGATAATTTGATTTCGACAGAGGGAATTCCGACAGTTTCTGTTGAAGATGAGTTTGATGATTCGGATTCAGATTTTGATGCTTATGATGATGATTTAGATGAGGACTTTTTAGGTCTTCCTGACTTGTAAATTAATTAATTAATGAGATTATCTCTCCGATAAGCGTCGGAAAAATTAATAATGTCATCACGCATAAAGGTAAATATTCCATAATTCGCTGATGATTTTCAGAGAACTTAATTCTAAATAAAAACACTGCGATTCTTGAAAAGAAAGTGATCGCGCCGGTTATCAGGATTAGTAGCAATATATGAGTATGTACCATATTATTCAACCCCCAAATTATTAGACTTCACGCTCAAATTATCGCCATCGCGGAAAATTTTAGCAAAGAAAATCGCAAGCCCAACACCTGTAATAACTACCGCAAGAGAGGTTAATTGCGCAGGCAAAAGTAGAGTGAAAATAGTAGCAAAAATCGCGCATATTGTGAAATATAAAACTTTAGATTTCGAAGTCATTTGCCCAATTGCGATATACATAAAAATCGCTGAAGTGAAGAAATTTGCGATATCTAAAATCAAATCATTTCCGCTTAAATCAATGAAAGTACCAAGAACACTAAATGTTGTCCACATAGAATATTCGGCGATTCCTGCACCTAATGTGAAATAGATTGAACTCTGTTTTTTGGGATATGCGAGGAGCGTTGCATAGACCTCATCGGTTAGCCAAAACCCAAGAATGTAGCGCCACTTTTTAGGAAATTTGTACCATTTTTCGCTCAAATATGCACTCATTACAAAATGACGAACTGCAAGCATTCCAACAAGTAATACGATCATTGTGTCAGTCGCGCCCTGCCCAACAAGGGTCACAAACATAAATTGCCCAGCGCCTGTATAAAGAATTAGGCAAGATAAAAGCGTATCTAAATGCGAGAGCCCACTAATTGTTGCGAGCGCTCCAAAAATTACAGCAAAAGCGCAAGTGGGAATTAGCAGCGGAAAAATCGCGCGCGCGCCAGCAAAAAATTCTCCAGCAATATTTTCTTTAGCAAAAAATTCTTTAGACATATATCATAGACAAAATAATTGATAATTGCATCATAACTACTCCAAATATGAAAAAGATATTTACATATTTTGGTGTGTCTTTTTGTTTAGAAAGTAATGCGAAAATTGGCAATAATACTACGAAATATCTTCCCTGAACTCCCCAAATTTCACCGGCGAATTCTGGTGTGAATATAAGCCAAATCGCAAAATATGTACCTATAAAATATAAGAAAGCTGTGAGATATGATACTGCCCTGAACATTACTGGAGTGCCTATTTTATTAGCTTTAATATAATGCATTGATAATACAAAACTGATTATTATCATAAAGTTTGCTACCAAATCTGTACCCATTGAAATGTATGAAAACATAAGCGCAGGGAAGAGCATTATTGCTTCAAATTTTTTGTAATAAATCGCAATTGCGATAAGCATACCAACGAATAAATACATTGCCCAGTTCGGTTGAAAATCTTTGAAAGTTGTGTACCATACTAAATTATTTGCGGTTTTTTCAAGTTCGCCAATTCCTTTTTCAGAAAATAATCCAAAGAATTGCTCTGCGAATTTTTGAACCATTTCGAAAGGATGATGCATTAAATAAATATGAAAATCAGGCATAGAACCATCGAATAAATTATAGAATGGATCCATTGTTTTCATCGACAATGCATTATATAGTTTATTCCAAATTTCAACTCCTGCTAATGGAATTAGTGGATATAATAATTCATAATATTTATATGAATTTGATTTTTTATTCGGTACAGATTTTGAGGATTTAGACGATTTCGCTGCTACAGATTTACTTTTCGCCGGTACAGATTTTGAAGCTGCAGATTTTGAAGCTGCAGATTTCAAAGACTTGGCGTTTTTCGCAGGCAAAATTTTCTCTCGCTTAAACATTAATAACTGATAAGCCTGAAATGCAAAAGGCACAAGCATAAACACTAATGCTGTCTGTTTTGAAAGCGCGCCAATCGCAATTGCGATATAAATAGACACTAGTTTTACATTCGCAGAAGATGAATATGCGATTCGTAGAGTGAGCCAAAGAAGGAATGTCGCGAGCAAAACATTAGCGATTCTTGACATATAAAACAGCGTAGAAACTGTTGGATTAAATGGCTGGAGGAGAGTAATCGCAAGGGCTGGAGCGAGATAAGGAATTGGTGAATATGCAGTAGTTTGTCGATTTGGATATAAAATCTGCTCGCCATTTTTGTCTAACGGAATAGGATTTTCCAAATTATATTTAAGAGTCGAATGAGTCACATCTGGACCACTTCTATCATAAAAGAATTTTAGATATGAATCAGCAATTGATTTTGGTAAAATACTACCATAGCAGATTTCAAAATTTTGCTCTCTATCAAGTTGTTCATTGCTACAACCGTTAAAAGCTACTGTTGCAATATCGTCAATAGATACAGGTTTTTGATGAGTAAAAATCTTGCCTTCAGAGATTTCATAAGCTCGAATAAAATGATTTGATTCATCATTTGTTTCATATAATGGAAATGTAAATGTCCAAACAAACCCTAATAATAATACAATAAGTAATATAAAATTATCTGATATAAAGTTTTTTATTTTCATCGATTTACCTCTCATTAATTTTCATTAACTTTAAAAGTTTCTACAAGTTCGCCATTTTCCCATAGCTCTAATACGTTATTGAATCTAAGTCCTTTTACATACCAAACTCGTTTTTCGCAACCATCTTCAGGCTCGCCTTGATCATTACAAGTTGAGTTATTTATCAAATATCCTGGGATATCATCTTTAAGAATTCTCTGCGGATTATCATCTCTCATC
Organism: Bifidobacteriaceae bacterium; assembly: GCA_031260825.1. GTDB lineage: Bacteria > Actinomycetota > Actinomycetes > Actinomycetales > Bifidobacteriaceae > JAISKS01. Next base: position 4,272 of record JAISKS010000060.1, on the reverse strand, counting down.
ATATCATAATAAGCATCCCAATTATGAGATACATCATTGCCAAGCTCTGTATAATAAAGTTTATCTTCATCAATATCACCAGCGATTTCTAAATAAGTCCAATAATCTGAAGATAAAATTATATCACCAGGCTTATAGTTTTCCTCGAAGAACACACTGACTAAATAAGGATCATTTCTATATTGTTTGAAATTCGGATATCCGATAAATACATTTACTAAAGTTAATACAAAAAATATTAATAGTATAGATTTATTTTCTGTAGCAAATATTGTTATCAAAATCGCATATAATACAAAACACCAAATCGAATATCTTGCAATAAATACTTGGCTCACTAAAGTTGCACCAATGGATAAAAACATCACTAAATAAATCGCAGCAATAACTACTTTTATCTTATTATTTTTTGATTTTTTGAGGAAGAATATTGTGGCAATTAATAGTGATAAAAGTACGAATAAAATGATAATATATTCTAAAGTTGTAGGCTTAGAATTATGTCTATATGCAAACATTAATTGGAAATATTTTTCGATACGATTCATATCTGTTTTATGATAATTAGCCGGAGATCCATCTGTTGTATGAGAAATGAAAGTAGGTAGCCATGGCAAATAGAGAATTATAGCAACGCCGATTGATGCAAAAAACTTATACAAATTATTAAGTTTTTTGTATTTGACTAAAGTATATACAATGAATAATGCTTCTGCGAAAATTGGAAATATTAATAGATAATGAGTGTATACACAGGCTAAAGATACTAGGGCAAAAAGGATTGAATATTTGAAAATCGGATCTAAATTTCCCAGCGTTTTTTCGGAAGTTTTTTTGGAAGATTTTGATACTGTTTTTTTATTATCTACGCTTGCATTATAAAAGATTTTTAATGCCAAATATAAACCTAATAATACGAGCAAAATATCCATTGTATACATTCGTCCCTCAACGCTGTAGCGCATAAAGAAAGGCGATGTTGTGAGAAAAACTAAAACAGCTGATATTAATAAATCTTGTTTATTCAAAATTAATTCTAAGATTTTTATAACCATTAATAGTATTAATAATGAGCAAATTACGCTAAATAATCTTAATGCAATTAGCGGTTTTAATGCAGAGATTCCCGGAATCATCATAAATATTTTTACGAGAAAATAGTATAATGGTGGATGAACATCGTTAATTGTAACGTCTAAAATTCCGCCAAAATTATGTCTTAAAATTAAAACTGTGAATCCCTCATCAAACCAGCAAGGATCTTGTCCGATATAAAATGCTACTAATATTGGAAAAAACAAAAACGCAATCGCGTATTTTATCCAGCCCAATTTACCAGAACTAATACTAGACTTTTTGCCAGACTTTTTGTCCGAGCCAAGACCAGTAATTAACGCGCCTGTTTTACCCGAGCCATTACTCGAATCCAACCCGCCCAATTTAACAGAGCTAGAAGAGGTTTCTTTAGATGATTTCTGTTTTCGTACCATAAAGAATTACATTGCTTCAATCGATTTTAATATAAGTTCTCTCGCAGTTCCCGCGTCAGCTTGACCCTTTGTTGCTTTCATCACAGCGCCCATTACAGCACCAATAGGAGCCATATTACCCTCTTTGATTTTAGCTACGATATCTGGTTTATCGGCAAGTGTTTCATCAATAACTTTTTGAAGCAGACCATCATCACTAACAATTTTTAGACCTTGTTTCTCAACAATTTCAGCAGGCTCGCCTTCACCATCAAGAACTCTATTTAGAACTTCAGATGCAATTTTTACATTAATATCTTTTGAATTAATAAGCGATTGTAAACCTGCGATTTGCTTAGGTGTTACATTTAATTCGCTAACCTCAACAGATGTTTCTTTTGCGATTCTTGAAAGATCTCCAAGATACCATTTCTTAGCATCCGTAGCAGTGATTCCATGAGTTGTAGCCTCTTCAATAAGCTCTAAAACACCCGCATTAATACTGTCGCGCATTTCAAGATCATTGAATCCCCACTCAGTTTTTAAACGGTTTCTTTTAACAGCAGGAAGCTCAGGAAGTGTAGCGCGAATTTCTTCAACCCACTCGCGAGAAGGCTCAACTGGCAAAAGATCTGGCTCAGGAAAATAGCGATAATCATCTGAATCTGATTTAGGTCGACCCGATGATGTACCCGCGATATCTTCATGCCAATGACGTGTTTCCTGTGTAACTTTTTCGCCAGAATCAAGCACTGCAGCTTGACGACGAACTTCGTAAATCACAGCTTTTTCGATTGACTTAAATGAGTTGACATTTTTTGTTTCAGTACGTGTACCTAAATCTTCAAATGCTACGTCGCTGTCGTTTGCACCAGTATCTGTAGCGCCTTTTGAAGAAGCATCGCGTACAGCAGAATCTGATTTCGCAGGAGCGAGCGATAAATTCACATCAGCGCGAACATTTCCTTTTTCCATTTGAGCATTACTTACGCCGATTGCGACAAAAATATCGCGAAGAGTTTTTACATAAGCAGCGGCAAGATATGGAGTATATTCGCGAGCGCCTTGAACAGGACGCGTTACAATTTCAACTAATGGTACACCCGCGCGGTTATAGTCAACAAGCGAGTATTTTGCTCCGTGAATACGACCAGCATCGCCGCCAACATGAGTGTTTTTTCCAGCATCTTCTTCCATATGAGCACGTTCAATTTCAACGCGGAAAGTTTTTAATTCGAGGCCAGTATCTCCTCCCCCAACTTCAACATCAACATAACCATCATAGCAAATTGGCTCGTCATATTGAGATGTTTGAAAGTTTTTTGTCATATCTGGATAGAAATAATTCTTACGAGAAAAATGACAGCGCTCTGCAATTTTGCAATTTAATGCAAGTCCAATTCGAATCGCATATTCTAATGCTTTCTTATTTAAAACTGGAAGAACACCAGGTAAACCAAGGCTTACAGGAGTTAAACTTGTGTTTGCAGCTGGCGCCGAATTATCATAAGCAGGGTTTGGCGCTGGGCAAAACATTTTAGTTTTTGTTTTTAATTCGACATGAACCTCAATACCAAATGTTGGGTCATATTTTTTTAATGAATCTGAAAGTGAATTTAATTTATCAACCATTTTAATCTCCTAATATTAATTTGCAGAGCTATTTAATAATTCTAAAAGCTCAGCGAAATAGTACATTTTATCATCTTCAAATTGATTTGCCCAAACCTGAACACCAGTTGGAAGACCAGCTTCACCAGTACCATTTGGTACACTCATCGCAGGAATTCCCGCGAGATTTACAGGGATTGTAGCGATATCATTCATATACATCGCAAGTGGATCTTCAGTTTTTGAACCAAATTTAAAAGCTACATTTGGAGAAGTCGGTGAAAGAAGTACATCGAATTTACTAAAAGCGTCATTTAAATCTCGCTGAATCATTGTTCTAACTTTCTGAGCCGTACCATAATATGCGTCATAATATCCTGCAGAAAGTGCGTATGTTCCAAGGATTATTCGGCGCTTAACTTCATCGCCAAAACCATATTCGCGTGTAGCTTTCATCATATCTGTGACATGATCTGCGTCAACTCGCACGCCAAATCTCATACCATCAAATTTAGCAAGATTTGATGAAACTTCGGAAGGCATAATAATATAATATGCAGCAAGTGCGTATTTGAAAGATGGGCAATCTACTAATTCTAATTCGATTCCAGCAGCTTTTAAATCGTCGCAAGTTTTCTTAAAATTCGCAGCAACTTCAGGTTCAAAACCCTCGCCACCATTTAATTCGCTAATAATTCCAACGCGAAGTTTTTTTGATTTTAGGTCGCCAGATTCAAGATCTGATTTTGCTTTTGCTACTGCATCTACGAGAGAATCGTACGAACTTAGCGCAGGTTTTTTTGAAGAAGTTGAGTCTTTAGGGTCATAACCGCTGATAAGTTCTTGGAGCATCGCGGAAGATAATACATCTGTTGAGCAAGGGCCTGCTTGGTCAAGTGAGGATGACATTGCGATTAGTCCGTATCTTGAAACTGCGCCGTAAGTAGGTTTTGCGCCCACTGTACCTGTAACGGATGCTGGTTGACGGATTGATCCGCCAGTATCTGTACCGATTGCAATTGGGGCAAAATTAGCCGCTACAGCAGCTGCCGATCCGCCGCCAGAACCGCCAGGAATTCTCTCATGATCAAGAGGATTTTTAGTGATTTGATAAGCTGAATGCTCAGTTGATGAGCCCATTGCGAACTCGTCCATATTAGTTTTTCCTAGTACTGGAAGGGCTGCCGCGTTG
>JAISKS010000056.1 GCA_031260825.1 Bifidobacteriaceae bacterium | reverse complement strand
ACTTCTCGATCAGGCATTACTCAAAATTGGCGCAATTGTTGTACCTATATATGAGACAGATTCTATCGAACAAATTGAACATATTATAAATGACGCTCAAGTGGCGGCAGTGTTTGTCGAGGATTATACGCTTTTTGAAAAAGTGAATCATTTAAAACCTAATTTAAAATCACTAAAAACAATTCGAGTAATTAGCGAAGGCGCTGTCGAATCGCTTATTAAAATTGGTAGTACGAAAAATATTTCTGATGAAAAATTACAAAAGATTTCGGATTCTGTTAAGCGAAGCGATGTCGCAACAATCGTATATACATCAGGCTCAACAGGTACACCAAAAGGCGTTGTGCTCAGCCATCTTTCCTTTATTTATCTAGTGCTTTCCGGATTTCAGGCTGAAGGAAATATTATCAAAACTTTAGATACGAAAGTTCTTTTATTCTTGCCTGTAGCGCATGTGCTTGCTAGATTTTTGAGTTTTGTATCATTATATGGTACCGCAACACTCGCAATCGGCGACGGAATGAAAAACCTTATGTCAGATTTCAAACAAATCAAACCTACTTATGTTGTGGGCGTTCCAAGAGTATATGAGAAAATTTATAACACAGCATCTCAGCAAGCCGGACGCGGACTTAAGAAAAAAGTATTCGCAAAAGCAGCTAATACTGCTATAGAATACGCTGAAGCAATTGAAGGCGATATCCTTAGTCGCGCCGATAAATATAAAGTGAAATACAAACTAAAAAGTGAATATGCTGTTTATGATAAAATGGTTTTTGCCAAAATTCGCAAAGTACTCGGGGGAGAGGTTCGCCAGTTAATTTGCGGCGCAGCTCCTGTTGGTGAAAAACTAGTTAAATTTTTCACTGGTACAGGTCTGCAAGTAATTGAGGGCTTCGGCATGACAGAATTATGCGGAATGTCTACCGGAAATCGAACTTGGTGCAATAAACTTGGCACAATCGGCATTCCAATGCCAGGTGTATATGCAAAAATCAGCGATGATGGAGAGCTTCTATTCAAAACACTTTCCCAAATGGATCAGTATAATAATCTCGACGACGAAACTGCTGAGACACTTATTGATGGCTGGATTCACACTGGTGATTTGGCTGAAATCGATGATAAAGGTTATATCAAAATCACAGGTCGTAAGAAAGATATGCTAATCACGGCTGGCGGCAAAAATATGATGCCTGTACCACTTGAAGAAATCGTAAAAACTTCAGAAATAATTGCTGATGCTTGCGTAGTTGCTGAGCAAAAGCCATTTGTTAGTATTTTGATTACGATTAATATTCCTGATTTAAATATCTGGTTACAAAATCAGAAGCTTAAACCAGTAAAAGATGTATCTGAGATTAAAGATGATCCTGTTGTTACAAATGAGATTATGAAAGTGATCGATGAGGCTAATAATACTGTATCGCGCGCTGAATCTATTCGTAAGTTTATTATTTTAGATGAGCCATTCACTGTGGAAAACGGTTGCTCAACACCTTCAATGAAGATTGTGAGAACTAAAATTTATAAGCATTACGCTGATATTATTGACAAAGAGTTATATACTAAAAAACAATACTAATTATTGCCTTTTGCCCGCGAGTATATGTTTTTTCGACTATAATGAGGTGTTTTATGCACTTTATAGTCGAAAAAACATATACTCGCGGGAAATAATAATAAAATATTGAAATTATAAATAAAATAATGTATAATTATATAAGACCAAATCTATAGAATGGAGTTTACAATGAGTTTAGAATGTTCAGTATGCGGAAAAAAACCAAGTTTCGGAAATAATGTATCGCACTCTCAAGTGAAAACAAGACGTCGTTGGAATCCTAATATTCAATCTGTACGTGCTGTTGTAAGTGGTACACCTAAAAAAGTTAAAGCTTGCACATCTTGTATTAAAGCTGGAAAAATCGTAAAAGCTTAATTAAGTTTTGGCAAGTATGCCTCAAAAAATCTCAAATAAAGATTCATTAGATAAAGTCGCGCCTATTAAAACTAAAATCATTAAAGAATCATCCATTCCTCATACTTTCAATGAAAATGAATTCGCAAATATCGGCGAATTAACTGAAAGCAGAGTTAAGCGCGACCCAGACGGAATCTTAATTGAGTATATAAAAAATGATGAATGGTTCAAAATTTCCACAAAAGATTTCCATAAAAACGCAAATAATCTTGCAAAGGGATTAATTTCATTAGGCCTCAAAAAAGGTGATAAAGTCGGCATAATGTCGCATACTTCATATGAATGGGTACTTCTCGATATCGCCGCAATGAAACTCGGGCTCATACCTGTACCTATTTATGAAACCTCTTCGATTGAACAAATTAAATATATATTAAATGACTCGGGAATTAAACATTTATTTGTGGAAGATCGCGATTTAAAATCAAAAGTTAATGTGATTTTTGATGCAGTACCTACTCTAGAAGAGGTCGATGTATTCAGCGAACTTATTTTAGAATCTCTTATTGAAATTGGCTCAAACTCATCTACTACTGACGCTGAACTCAAAAAAATCTTTAAAGATGTGAAGCATGAAGATATCGCGACAATCATCTACACATCAGGCTCTACAGGAAATCCTAAAGGCGCAGTTTTGACGCATGGAGCTTTCATTTTCGTTGTTCAAAGTGGTTACGAATCTGTACCTTATGTATTTTATAGAGATAATGCGCGCCTACTTTTATTCCTTCCACTTGCACATGTTTTCGCAAGATATTTGGAAGTTATGTCGCTAGCCGGTACCATAACAATGGGCTTAAGCGGCGGAATCAAAACACTATTAAAAGATCTTGGGCATTTCAAACCTACATTCTTATTAGGGGTACCTCGCGTATTTGAGAAGATTTACAATGCTGCATCTCAAAAAGCTGGCGCTACGGTTGGTGTACCAGAAATTAATTCAAAAGTGTTTGCGGATGCTACTAAAATTGCCGTGAAATGGTGCGATGCGACAGATGGTGCAAATCGCAGTGAATGGAATAATCTGAAAATTAATCCGATTTTAAAAGCTCAGCATGAATTCCATGATAAAGTAGTTTATGAGAATATTCGAAAAGTAATTGGTGGAAATGCGGTTCATTGCATTAGTGGTGGAGCTCCGATAAATCCTGAGCTTGCTAAGTTTTTTACAGGCGCAGGAATGCAAATGCTTCAAGGTTTTGGTATGACAGAAACAATCGCTCCAGCGATGATTTGTCGTCAAGATTTAAATAAAGTTGGTACTGTAGGACTTCCATTTGTTGGCGTAAAAATTGCTGTTGACGAAAATGACGAACTTCTAATCGGCGGCCCTACTATTTTCTCAGGATATAATAATAATCAAGCATTAACTGATGAGACAATCATAGACGGTTGGGTTCATACAGGCGATTTGGCATCAATTGATGATGATGGAAATATCACATTAATCGGTCGCAAAAAAGATATTATTATCACAGCTGGCGGAAAAAACGTGATCCCTATTCCGCTTGAAAATATCATAAAAACTTCTACAATCGTAAGCGAGGCAGTCGTAATCGGCGAAGCTCGTCCGTTTATTGCTGCGATAATCACTTTAGATTTAATGAGTGTAAATATCTTTTTGAATCAAAAGGGTCTAGAAGCAGTGTCTTCAATTAAAGCTGTCAAAAATAATCCGACAATTTTAGAAGAACTTAATCGCGTTGTCGATCTTGCTAATGAAACTGTTTCTCGCGCTGAATCGATTCGTAAATTTGCTATATTAGAGGAAGATTTTAATATTACAAACGGTACTTTAACACCTTCTATGAAAATTGTAAGACCGAAAATTAATACTGAATACGTTGATTTTATTAATCAAGAAATATATTCTAAATAGGATAAGAAAATGGTACAGTCAAATAATAAAACAGATAATTCACATAGTGAAGATGAGGGAATTATTCTATCTTTTGCCAGTGATAATTACGCAGGCGTTCACCCAAAAATCATTGACGCAATTCTAAAAGCAAATACTGATCAATATGCGCGCCCATATTGCTACGATAAATATGCGACTAATTTTACTAATTTAATGAACGATGTATTTGAAACTGAAGTTGCTAGCTTTGTAGTTTTCAATGGTACAGGTTCAAATATTGTCGCAACACGCGCATGTCTTCCAAGTTATGGTGCTGTGATTGCACCCGAAACAGCCCATATAAACACTGACGAAGCCGGCGCACCTGAGCGCTCAGCTGGCATAAAAGTCATAACTGCCTCCGGCGCGGGATACGGACATGAAGATGCGGGCACGCTCTCTGTTCACTCGGATTACGAATATTTACAGGCGCCTGCATATTATGATAATGGCAAAATCACCCCAGATATTATCAAACATATCGCTGAATCAAAAGGCAATATTCACTCTGCGCAGCCAAGAGCCGTCACCATCAGTAATGTCACAGAACTTGGAACAGTTTACTCTCCTGCCGAGATTGCGCAACTCGCTGATACAGCCCATAGCGCTGGATTAAAACTCCACATTGATGGGGCGAGAATTTTCAATGCCGTAGCAGCAAAAAACTCTTCTTTTAAAGAAATGCTTCTCGATACTGGCGTTGACGTCGTATCTCTTGGTGGTACAAAAATTGGCGCCATGGGTGCCGAGGCAATAGTAGTTTTCGATGATAAAGGTCGAAATGCAGATCTTGCCGATGCAATTTTTTACGGTAGAAAACAGATGACTCAGCTTGCGTCAAAAGGACGTTATTTAGGCGCGCAGCTCGTTGCACTTTTTGAAGATGATTTGGGATTGAGTTTAGCGAGACATTCAAATGATATGATGAAATTATTATCGAAGAAAATTGAGGCTGGCCTTTGGGCTGGGCTTGATGGTGGCGTGCTTGGGGCTAGGGCTGGGCTTGATGGTGGGCTTATTGCTGGTGCTGGGCTTGAGAAGCTTGAGTATCTTTGTGAAATTGATGCGAATTCTGCATTTCCAATCTTTGAAT
>JAISKS010000015.1 GCA_031260825.1 Bifidobacteriaceae bacterium | reverse complement strand
ATCGAATATAGACCGAAGATTCAGATCTCAAAATAGACAACAAACGACACCAATCGAGCATATAGCGAATATCTGTACATGCAAATAGACAACAAACGACACCTATCGAATATAGACCTAAGATGTCACTATTTTTTCCTACAGAATTCTGCGAAATTTGAAATACGCCAAACATTCAATAATGAGAATTATTATCGCGGAGATGCAGATAAGCACACCAAATAAGCTAATATCTACAATCAATATATACTTTTTTATTATCGCAAGTAATATTATAAACAGAACAGTTTTAATCGCCCAGATATGTATAATAATTTTTCCGAATAGGTTTACTGAATTTAGTTTGTTTATTGCGAGTGGGATGGGAATAAAAAATAACGCTAGGCTGAAAGAAACTAGAATTACTGTAGTACCTAAAGAGCAGCTAAACACTAGTAGAACAGTACCTATTATAAATAAAAATGCTAGAAAAACTGAGAGAGATTTTATAACTAATTTAGTAATATTTTGCATAAATAAAGTTATTTTTTAAGTTTAGGCTTAACTTTATTATCACGAATTTTACGCGCTTTATCAGCAGCAGTCCAGCCAATTTCAGGTAGCAAAAATGTCGCTAAAACGAGAATCACAAAGCCTATTGCAAAAATCAGCATAACATATCTAAATCGCATAATCAAAATAAGCAATGAGCAATATGAAAACAGCGCAGTCCACATATATAGGAGAAGAGCCGACATTCGCTGTGAATGTCCAAGGTCCAAAATGCGGTGGTGAATATGTTTTTTATCAGGTGAAAATGGCGATTTTCCTCGCGCAAGACGTCGGGTCACTGCCATAAACATATCTAAAAGTGGGTAGAATAATAAGGCCAAAACGAGCAAAATCGGAATATAAGTTGGAAGGGTTTTGAGTGATACAATATGTGCAGATTCAATTGAACCGGCGATCACAATTGATGAGCATGCAAGCATATATCCAAGAAGCATAGAGCCCGAATCGCCCATAAAGATTTTGGCTGGATTGAAATTATGAGGCAAGAAACCTAAGCAAATACCTACTGTAACACCTGCAATTAAAAGTGCAACAACAGGAGAACTTAGAAAATCACTACCTGCAATTCGAGCGTAAAAATACATTGCGCTTGCAGAAATTCCTGCGACGCCAGCTGCCAATCCGTCAAGTCCGTCAATGAAATTTACAGCATTCATAACAGCTACAATTAAAAATACTGTAACAGCAACTGAAGCTTTTGATGATCCGACAGTTGTACCAAAAATTGGGATTGATAAAATTTGAATTCCACCATGTGTTACAAGTAATGCTGCGCCGATTTGACCTGCTAATTTTAACATCCAATCCATATCAATCACATCATCGATTGCCCCGACTAATACTAGTAAACCAGCGCCTAAAACAAAATAAAATAATTGATAATCGTTATTCTCAAGCGCTTGAGAATATACAGTAAATCGAGCAACTAAAATCGCTGCAGCCATTCCCAAAAACATTGCGATTCCTCCCAATCTTGGAATTGGTTTTGTGTGCACATCACGTTCACGCGGAGCAGTGACGGCACCTAATTTTATCGCAACATGTTTGACGGCAGATGTTGATATTAATGTAACAAAAAAAGCTGTCGCGACTATGTATAACATTTTTGACTAGCTTTTTGACGAATAAAATTGGGGTGTTTAGCCCTTATATCCATTGATAACTTTTGCAACGCTAGCGCCTTCAAACACAGCGGTAATTGTGTTTGCAAGCATAGGTGCGATTGATAAAACAGTTAATTTTTCAAATTTATGTTCATCAGGAATTGCGTATGTATCTGTTACGACAATTTCGGATGCGCTACTATTTTGTAAACGCTCAGCGGCAGGATCGCTTAGAACAGCATGTGTAGCGAGAACCATAACTTTCTTCGCACCGGCTTTCATGCAAACCTCAACAGCGCCGCAAATTGTACCAGCTGTATCGATTAAGTCGTCAGAAATAATCACTTCTTTTCCATTAACATCGCCAACAACGCTGTTTGCTTTTACAGTATTTGCTTTGTTGATATCTCTTGTTTTATGAATAAATGCAAGTGGTACGCCACCTAAAGCTTGGGCGATTTTCTCAGAAGTTTTAATTCGACCTGCGTCTGGAGATACAATCACAAGATTATTTAAATCGCATTTGCCACGTGCATAATCAAGCAAAAGGCCCATTGCAGAAATATGATCAACAGGACCATCGAAGAAACCTTGAAGCTGATCTGCGTGCAAATCAACTGTCATAATACGTGTAGCACCTGCAGTTTTTAAAAGATCAAATACGAGTTTAGCGCTGATAGGCTCACGTCCTTTATGCTTTTTGTCTTGACGAGCATAGCCAAAATGAGGGATTACAGCATTTATGGTACGTACAGAAGCGCGTTTAAGAGCATCAATCATAATTAATTGTTCCATAATCGCTTTATTTAGGTCGCCAGTATGAGATTGAAGTACAAAAATATCTGTCCCGCGAATAGATTCTTTGAAATGAACATAGATTTCTTGATTAGCAAAATCAAAAATATCAGTAGGCATTAGGTCAATTCCTAATTCCTTTGCAACAGCTTGTGCAAGCTCTGGATGCGCACGACCACTTGTCAAAACAAGATTGCGCTTATGATTAATTTTCAATTTTTGTGCTTTTGAATCCTCAGACATATAATTATTATAGCAGTTTTTTTATGAGATAGTTGAAAGAACTGTTTAATGATAAGAAAAGTGGGGCAATATACCGATTTTATTTCGCGAGTATATGTTTTTTCGACGATAAAGTGTATAAAACAGCCTATTATAGTCGAAAAAACATATACTCGCGGGGAGAGAGAAAATTATTTTTTCTTAGCAGGAGCCTTCTTAACAGGAGCTTTTTTTGCAGTACTAGATTTAGCAGGAGCCTTTTTAGCAGAATCAGCTTTTGCTGGAGCATTTTTATCCGCTTTTTGATCATCTTGAATTTTCTTTTTCTTATCAAGTTCGTCATTTTCGAATTTTAGAAGTCCTACGAAACAGAATAAACCGATAATTGTACCGACAATAATAAATACAAAAACTCCGCCCCAGCCGAATGTATCAGATAGAATACCAACAACTAAAGATGCGCCCATTTCACCAAGAACATATCCGAATAGTCCTACAAAACCTACTAAAGCACCGATCGCAAAACGAGGTACCATATCAAGAGTTAATACAGCAATAAGCATTTGTGGTCCATAAACCAAAATTCCCATAAGACCGATTAATACGATAATCATTGTTTTATCAGCAGTTTGCCAATATGCAAAAACAGCAATAATTAATAGAGCCATGCAGCCAATTGCAAGAGGTACGCGTTTTGCTTTGAAAAGTTTGTCACTGATAAATCCGATAAGAATTGTACCAGGAATAGCGATTAATTCAAAGAATGAAAACATATATCCGGCTTCTTCTTTTGTGAAACCTTTGCCTTCTGATAAGTAAATTGGAATCCAGTCTGACACGCCATAACGTACCATATAAACGAAACCATTTGCAAGCACCAAGAACCAAACATATTTATTAGTTAAGAAATATTTCTTGAAAATTTCAAAGAATGTTAATTCAGTGTGATAGTCGTCTTTTGCGCTTACATCACTAGCTTCTGGCTTATATTCTTCGATTGTAGGAAGTCCTACAGATTGTGGATTTTCAGCACCTGTAACAAAAACTATCACAGCAAGAACTAATGATACAACAGTTGGTACAATAAAAATTGCTTTGATATTTCCTGCACCCATAAGAGCAAAGCCTAAAGTAATCGCGATTGGAGCAGCTAGTGCGGCACCTGCATTATGTGAGGTATTCCAAATTGACATATATGTACCGCGTTCGTATTTTGCAAACCACGCAGATAATATTTTTGATACAGCAGGTCCACCCATTGATTGTGTTACAGCCATAAATAGCATTAATGCGTAGAAAACTGGGATGCTTTTTGTACCGGCAAAACTTAGATTTAATACTGCAGAAAGTACAAGTCCAAGGGTGATATAATAATGCGAATTGGCTTTATCGCAAAGTGCACCCATAAAGAATTTTGCGAAACCGTACACAATAGCATAAGCTGCAAGAATTCCACCAATATCAGTTTTTGTGAATCCGAATTGTTCAATTAAATATGGAGAAGCGATTTTGAAATCTGCGCGAATAATATAATATCCTGCATATGCTAGATAAAGACTGATGAAAACACCAACTTTTCTTTGAAAATAACGATTTGGAATAAGTTCTTCTGGAACTAAATTTTTCCTTGGTTTTGATGGTTTCATAAAATCTAACATGAGATCTCCTATTTAATATCTTATATTATTATATATTAATTTTAAGATTTTGCTTTGGAAATTAGAGGCTTGAGTGGGGTTTGGATTTTGCTAGATTCCCGTTTTCACGGGAATGACAAAGTCTGGGTGTTTTTTTGCTGGATTCCTGGTCAGGCGAGCCTGCCGTTATTTGGTGCGGGAATGACAAAGTCACGGGAATGACAAGTCTGAGTGGGTTTGGGACGGTTGGATTCCCAATTAAAACCTAATCTCTATTAAATTTAAAAGTTTCTTCTGTGATTCTTGGTGGCGCCTTAGGTTTATTTTGTATGACTTTTGTACCATCAATATTATCATCCACGGGAAGCAATGGACCGGAACCGAATTTTGCTGCTTCGTCTGGATTTGTATATATATTATTTGTATCGGAGGTATTTTCTTGTCCCATAATTATCTCCTAAATTTATTGAATATACTAGTATATTTTATCAGAATTTAGAAAATATATAAGGTTTGCAACTATAAATATAGATGTTTTTACCTTTAAAATAAGGTGTAATTAAGGTTTATAGAAAACTAGTTATTAAAGCGAAATTCTACGATATCGCCAGGAGCCATTATATACTCTTTGCCTTCCATACGAACTTTTCCAGCAGCTTTTGCAGAAGCAAAATCACCTGCTGCAACTAGATCATCGAAGCCAACAATTTCAGCTTTTATAAAACCTTTTTCAAAATCTGTATGGATCACACCAGCTGCTTTTGGAGCTGTGTCACCTTTATGAATTTGCCATGCGCGAGTTTCTTTTTCGCCTGTAGTATAGTAAGTTTGAAGACCAAGAATGTCAAATCCAAGTTTAGCAAGTTGATCCAAACCTGACTCTTTTATTCCTTCAAGTTCAAGCATTTCAGCAGCATCCTCAGGATCTAAACCAGAAATTTGAGCTTCAAGTTCAGCATTTAAGAAAATAAATGGATTACCTTTTGCAGCCTTAGCCAAATCATCAGGAGTTTTTTCACCACTTAATACAGCAGGATCATTCACGTTGAACACATAGATAAATGGTTTAGTGGTCATAAGAAATAAATCATGAAGCGCAAGTAAATCATCTTCAGATATATCTTTAGCTACAAAAGCTGTACGAATTAGAGTACCTGCTTCCAAAATATCTTTAGCTTTTATCGCAGCTGTCAGAACCTCTTTTTCAGTTTTTCCACCGCGAACTTCTTTTTCCAAACGTGGGATAGCCTTTTCTATCGCATCCAAATCAGCCAGAATCAATTCAGTTTCAATGATTTCTACGTCAGAAGAAGGGTCTATTTTTCCGTTTACATGTACCACATTATCATCTTCAAAAGCACGTGTTACAAGAACAATAGCATCGGCCTCACGGATATTTGCGAGGAATTTATTTCCAAGACCCTCGCCCTTTGAAGCACCTTCAACAATACCGGCAATATCAACAAAAGATACAGTCGCAGGAATAATCTGCTTAGCCTGCGAAATCTCAGAAAGAACTTTTAAGTTCGCATCTGGAAGTGGGACTACCCCAACATTAGGCTCAATAGTGGCAAACGGATAATTAGCCGCAAGAACAGATGAGCCTGAAAGCGCGTTGAAAAGCGTTGACTTTCCAACATTAGGCAGTCCGACAATTCCAAGAGTTAACATAACTTATTTAATATACTAAATAATTTGCAAATTATACAGCTGGACAGGTTGGTGGATCTGTAAAGAAGTTTCCATACCATTTCTTAACCTCTGCAGATGTATTATTTGCAAAGTGAGTTCTCTTATCAAATGATAATTCAAATGTCATAACTTCATTGAAATTACCAGTTAAGAATTTTACATATTTAAACTGGAATTTAGCATCTGGGTTAGCATTGTCATCCCAACTTTGTCCAGCTGCTGTGATTTTTTCATAACATTGATTCTCACCAAGACTTGCACCGCCCTTAGTATCATCAAATTTATTATTGATAAATCCAAAGCCATCTCCATATGTGTCACCATCAGTGCTTTCATTATATGGTCGTTTAGCATATTGATTAGCATAATCAACTACTACATCACGTTCGGCCTTCGTCAGGATATGATTTGTTTCAATATGTAGACCTGTATCTACAGTAAAACTAGCATTGATAATATTTCTCCAACTATGAGCTTGAGCTTCATTATATGTATCGCCAATATGTATATCATTTTGATGTTTAAAATAATAAGCAATTTTCATAACATTAGCATGCACAGCTACGCAATCTGTAGGAGCAGCGCCATTACATCTTTGATCAGGGAATGGTGAAATTGAAGGTGGAGGTGGAGGTGGTAAGTTTGGATCCATATATGCATCAGCTATATTTAAACTCTCTGTATATGGTTCAACAGTCCATGGTTTCCAACCTTCTGAAACGATTTCGTTAGCCATATTAAATTTCATTTTGATTCCAAAATAATTAGCTGGAGTCATTTCATATGTAACACGAAGTTTTATAAGAGATCTGTTAAGATATTTTGTCACAGGTGTATATGTTGGAGCACCCTTAAACGCGCAATATCTAGACTTGCTAGCCCAACCTTTATCATCACCTGTAAGACCGCCATCTACAGTTCTCTCTTTAGAAGTTCCAACATTTAAGTCAACACTCATATAAATTCTTGAAGAATTACCAAAAGCATCAACATAGTCTTGTTTAGCCTCATCCCAACCATTTTGGAAGAAATAATTATTTATATTATTCATACAAGCTTCTTCAAAATGAGCAAACGCCATAGCTTCTGTATCATATCCTGTTTTAGATAAATCAAATGTTCCCATTTGAGTAAAATATCCTGAGAATGGTTTATGAACAACCGGACCTTCACCGCCGCCGCCAGGAGCCCAATCTTCAGGCTCACCATCAACTACTTGACCTACACCATCAACCTCATCAAAAACACGAGGGTCATATGCAGCTTCATTAATCCAGTTAGCATACATAGTAGACTGATAAAGTGGAGCAGATGCATGCCATATAGGCACAACAGAAGTAGAACGAATTCTATTTTCTGTATCTGTCAACTTATAAATTTCAGATCCACTAAAGTCTAAACCACCAAGCGCTGATTCTCTTCCTAATACAGGATCTGATTTTTTAGTAACGCCTAATGAACTAAGTGATGCATCTACATTTTCTGCAACATCTTTAAAGTGGAAATCCCAAACACCATTATCAAGGTTGTTAAAGTGATTTTCAAAGAATATACGAGCATATGTTGCATCGCGACCATACTCTGAAACACCTAAATATTCATCTTTAACATCTGGTTCTACAATACACATTTTCATAATACACATATTGATAACCATACCCATTGAGTTATTTCTAACTGGATATGCAGACAGATAAGTCGGATAACTAAAATATGATTCATCTCCACTTCGATTGGACTGCTTGGCAGATGATTCAAAATCTTCTATACCAATATTATCGTAAAGTGTTTGTGTTGTAGAATCCTTACCATGAGGGAAATTAGTAAATGTAACAATTAAGTCAGTAATTGCAGTAAGAAGTTCTGCTTTTTTATTATGTGATAAATAATTATATACATAACCGAATTGACTTAAATCTTCAGATGCAGTAACTAACGCAGTGTTTATTTTAGCTTGCGCATAAATTACATTAAAAAGCATTAGGAAAGATATGCAAAACATTAAAAATAGTGGTATTACATAACTTGCTTCAACGATAATTGATCCATTTTCATCAGAAATCATATTATTATCAGAATCATCCATTTTAGAAGATAGATACTGAGAATACATTTGATCTGAATATAATTGATTATTATTTTTCATAATTACCCCCTTTTAATATACCATTGTATTTGTTACTCTAAAAGTACTACCAAATGTCATATTTTGAGTACCAGATAATGAACCGATTGAGAAGAATAATGGTTTAATATTATACTTACCAGCTACCTGAACACCAGCTGTAGCATTTTTCAATCTATATTTTTGAGCCCACCATTTATCAACAGGAGCCATCGTCAGTGTATCAGGATCTACTTTAGAATAATAATAATTTGCCTGAACAACATCCGCCATTCGAAGCATCATATTAGCACGGTTTTGTTCATCTGCACCTCTCATAAGAGTAAGAATGGACATCCAGTCATTATAATTTGTACATTGCTCTGTACAACCGTTATCATCTTGACCAGAAGTTAATCTATCAATCTGTTTTTTAGTCATCTCTTTTGCCTTAGATACAGCGGCTGTTGCACCACTTTTTATTTTATCAGTCCAGCTACCGCCGCCGCCGCCGCCAGGAGTAGGCACATCTAAGTTGAATGGAAAATTCCATCCTTTTGTACCAGTTTTATACAGAGGTATACGATTACCTTTAACTACTAATTTTTTCATATCAGTAGATGCATCCCAGAAACATAGAATAATTCTAAGCAACTGAGAAATAAGGAAATTAACACCAGGCACTGGAATTGATAATGCAGCATTTGCAATCAAATTTATTAATTTATTACCATATGATGCACCATAAGCCATTGCCATTCTAATCATTAGAGTGGTTAAAAATGCTGCAGGTGGAGAGTAGTTTCCTTCAGAACCATATAAGATATATTCCCAATCAGTACTACAATATACATTATATGAACCACCGTTGTATAATGCTTGAAGTTGCTCAGGTGTTTGATTTCTTAAAGCAGACGGCTCAGTTCTTGGTAAACAACTAGTAGCCATTGTAGCAGGCTGATAGTTTAGTTTTCTATGCCATGTACCTGAAGGTTTGTAACCATTTTTATCTTCTATATCAGTTGGGATATCAATACCAACCATACCTGCATATCTTAAATCATTCAAATCAATTCTTGAAGGATTATATGAAAGATTTGGAAATTCAGTTGAGATATAACCAGCTTCAATTACATTATTTGCTTGGCTCCAAAGATTTCCATCCATAATGTCACCAATTATACTTGTCATACCCATCATAGTGGAAAACATCTGTAACCACATATTTGAACTACCATCTAGACCTGAAAGCCAACCATCATCTGCAGCTAACTCTTCTGCACCAGTTAATCCAGCTTTGGACGGCAGTACTAAATCGTCTAAGCTTATTTTTATTTCAGAAGCGTATCCGACACCACTTATTGAGTCTACAGGATTGCTTTGCAGATAATGATATCTTCCTTCAAAGTCTCGACCAAGTGTCATAGTATCCCACTCTAAAAGCATATTTAGAGCCCAAGCCATAAAGTCTGGTAAAGTGATAGTAATGATAGGAGGAAATGCCCATTCAATTTCAAAATGAGGCCATTCAATATTGATATCAGGAAAGTCAATTGATAATTCAGGAAGTGAAATTGTAAAGTCAAAATCTAAATCAAAATTAAAGTTCCATTCAGGCCATCTTAGCCATTCATATACACCAAAATTTCCAACCATTTTGGCGATTGGTAAAATATTAGCTTTCATTTGCTCTTCATCAGCGCTTAGAATAGTAGTACCAGCAGCAGTAGAAGAAGCAAAAGCATATTTAGCAGCTTCTTGAGCTAGTGCTTGTGAACTGCTATTATAATCAGCTACTCTTAGTCCGTTTGGTCCAGCAAAAAGATTTCTTTTTAGTGAGAATTTATTATTTTCATCATTTTTATATATAACAGTAACTGAGCTCACTGGTTGGTTTACTTTATTTGTACCATCTGAATCAGTTTTATAAGGTAAATATGTAGAGTTGTTTTTACATTCAGTTGTAGGACTAGATTGATTAGGATTCAAATTTTGACGATTATTTCCATACATACCGACATCCCAAGCCATACATAATAGAGAATTTCTAGGATAATATAATGTTCTATCAGTTTGATAAACATATTGGTTGGCAGCATATGAATCATTTAAATTTGCAAACCATGCATTTGGATTTAATAAACTAGAATTCTGTCTATATTCATCAATAGAATGCCCAAAAATACCTGCAATAGCACTTCCATTATTAGATGTATTGCTTTGTTGTGCAGCTAGATTATTATTGTATACACTTATAAAATGTGCCTGAGATGTTCCTAATTCAGTTTGGAAATTTTTATAATCCTGAAATAAATTATAAGTTTGTGTAATAGATTCACCATCTTGATTAACTTTAGTTACAGGAGTATCAAGAAAGAGTTTATTATAGCTCTTTTTGAAATATTTGTACACTTCACCAAAAGGATTTCCACCAAGCAAATTTGTAATTGGACCATTTACAAGTGGCTCACCTGTAGTAGTAATATATCCTTGAGTCTCGCACCATCTTCTATATTCATTATAAGATTCTCTATAATCTTGCATTTCTTCAACTAAACTATCAACCCAAAACTTTAGTTGTGTATTGTTTGCTCTTGTATTAGCAGTTAAAGGACCAATTTTGCTAGCAGCTAGATATAGTTTATTTAAGCCTGGAGGGCCAAAAGCACTTGCATTATCAGCAATTGTACCTAAATTATTACTTATATATGTTTTAAACTCATCATCATTTAAAGCAGTTTGATCTAATGTATCAAGCATAGATTTTGTAATATTTTGATCGGTGTAATTTGTTTTACAAGTATCTCCACCTCCACAAATTTCTAATGCAGTTTTTAAGAAATGCCACTGTACCCAACCTTTTATTTCAGTATTGGCCATAGCTAATAATGTTGGATTACTTGCAATTCCGTCTGCTGCAGTAGGTTTATTTAATAAATCTAGAACAGTATTTTGCCAGTTAGTAGTGTAACATTTAGAGTTGAATCCTAATGTGAAATCAAGATCTAATAATGGATCTTCGCCTTGTTCAACATCAGGAATATTATCAATGTGGAAAAATTCTGCATTACCATTCACAGTAAATTCTTCTGAGGCAATATCTGCTAAATATCCAGCAGGCTCTAATAAACAGTCTACATCTTGCGAACGTTTAGCTACTTGAAGCATTTTATAGTATATAGCAACAGCATGTTTTTGTGCAATAGACTGATAAGTATACAAATCTTTAGTATCTTGAAGGATTTGTTTCATTCCCATCATTTCTTCTCTAGCTGTACTACTATCTAAAATACTTTTTATGTTTTGCATAATTTGAATTACAGCAACATATTTACCAGTATCAAGTACTTGTTGTTCTAGAATAGCTTGATTTGCAAGATTACCATTGCCTATTTCTCTGGCATAATTGTCAGCTGAACTAGTTGTTGGTCTAATTTGTAAGAAATCTGCATAACCTTCAATTGAAGTTTTGATATTATTATTCATTTCAGTTGTATACTGTTGTCCAATTTTAGTACCATCACCAGCAGATAGAAGAGGTGTAGCAGTATCCATTTCTTGTGTTAACGCAAATAAACCATATTCATAATGAAGCCAGTTGTCTTGTGCAGCTAAAATAGTTTGTAATTCGTTATTTTGAAGAGATGTTACCATTGCTCTAGCTAGTAGAATACGAGATGAATCTAAGAAGAATGACATCACAGCAACTATAGGAAGAAGACACATTGTTAGAAAAACAGTGATAGCACCGCGCTCTTCTAATAGTGACGAAAATGAGTATTCAGTATTTTTTATTTCAGTATTAATTTTCATTTCTATCTCCTAATTAATTATGCACTGGTACAACTCGATACAAATATACATATGATTGATCCAAAAGTGGTAAGTTGTGAATTAAATCCTTCTAGTTTATTAGTTAATCTATCTGAGCCAACTGACATATACTCAAAATAGAAAAATCCAATATCCAAATTTCTAGTTGATTCAGAAGACTGCTGAATTGGCTGTCTAAAGATAGAACCATGTTTCATAGTTTGTGTACCTGGATCAATAAATGTAGGAAGGAAAGGAATTTTTACCGTTTGCAATGCTTTAACGCGCACTTCTGATGAGAAAATACCTGCACAATATTCTACACTATTTTGAGATTGAGTAGCTAAACCTGTCAAAGAAGCAGCATTAATCTTTCTATCTAATGCATTTTTATTTCGTACAACCGCATCGTGAGTTAGACTGCAATCACCATCTAATTGTCCAATATAGCTTGTTAATTGTCTATATGGATTTAATCTTACATGCGGATCTGTTGGATAAGAAGCATAGCCAGATTCATCATATGTAACATTAGCTAATTTGGGATCTTGAACCTGAGAAGCTGTGCTAATAGCAGTTTGTGTGATATCCGCGAGAATCGCTGAACGAGAATAATAATAATCTGAAAGCATTATAACAAATAATAGAATTGCAATAGCGAATGGGAAAATAAATGTAGCTTCAACAATAGTAGAAGCACCTTTTTGGTCTGTGATTATTTCGTCAAAATTATCTTCTTCGAATTCAAACATTGATCGTTTTTTATTTAAATTAGTCGGGGCATTATTGCAGGAATATAGCAAGGCATCTATACCTTTAGGGGTATTTTTATTAGTATTCATAATGACCTCCCAATCTAAAATTTATTCTTTTGAGCACTTCTTTTTAAGAAAAGTACATAAAAAAACACATAGTATTACAATATTAATACTTCAAATTATAACATAATTTTATAAATTTTGCTAATTTAAATGTTAACATTATGTTAATTAATTTAATTCAAAGGTTTTTTGGGGGTAGTTTTTTCCGAAAAAAGTAGTCTCGACAAAAAAAATGAATGTTTTAGATCAGCTTTTATAGTAGCGCTTGCTGATATAAATCGCCATCAACAAAGCCAAGTTTTCGATAATATTCTCTAGTTCCGACAGAACTTATCACATTTAACTTTTTATATCCAGTTGTTCTAGCGATTTCTTTAGCGCGCTTGACAAGATTTTTGCCCAGACCTAAATGCTGAGAATTAACTCCTGATTTATGAATTTTCGCAACTTTTCCATAAACATGAATTTCACGAATCATCGCTTCATCAAATTTTATTGGGAAATTATTTTCTGAATTTAAAGTTTGAATTATTTCTTTTTTAGGTAGACTAAGTCTAAGGAAACCAGCGATTTTATCATCAGGGGTTATCCATTCTAGAAAAATTTCTTTTGCAGCATATGTGTCATATTCGAATTCGTTTAGACGCAAATCTTCTCGTGCAAAATCCTCATCATTAATTTCTCGATATCGAATTTCATTGATTTGATCATGCTTTTGTGTGATCTTATTTTCAACAATTTGTCGCAAATTACCTTTTTTATTTCCCGCTACAATATCATGCGCTGAAATATCACGAATCATTCGAGATATGCGACAGAATCTAGGCGTCACCTCAGTATCATGTACCAAAACATCAACCAAATCATCTTCATTATAAGCCTGCCACTCCCCTGAATTATAATGATCCATAAGCGGAGTTCCATCAACTAATGAACATGGATAAATCTTGACCTCATCAGGCATAAACGCAGGATTTTGTACAAAATTTGCATAATCAAGTTTATCCATTTCGGGGTTTGATCCCAGAAGATTTACCATAAAATGAGCATGTATTTTGAACCCAAAAATTCTAAGTAGCGAGAAAGTTTCTTCGATTTTTTTGATAGTAATATAACGATGATTTTTGTCGAGAATTTCTTGGTACAAACTCTGCACACCAATCTGAATTTTCGTGCAACCAAGTTGACGAATTAATGTCAAACTTTCAGAATTTATTGTATCAGGTCTAGTTTCAATCACAAGTCCAACAACCCTATGTTTACTGGTCTCGTTGATTTTTTGAAGTTGTTCCAATTCGGAAATAGTACCTTTTTGAATTGAAGAAATTTGTTTCCAAGTTGGATTTAAAATATAAAGTTGCTTAATCGCATTATTGTATTTTAATGTACCTTTTTGAATTTCATCTTGATAAGGTTTGCATTGCTGAGCAAGTGTTTCACGACTATTTGAAAGCCTAGTTGAAATATAGAAATTTTTGATATCTAAAATCTTATTATTAAGATTGTCCTCAGAGAAATTATTTAAATGCAAGTTTTCCGTATCAGCGTCATCTTCTTGTACTATTTGTAAATCTTCAGTAGGAGTTTCATCAGCACTAATATACGGATTATATTTTTTTATAGTAGGCTGTTTTGTGGACTCATCATTAGATTTTAGGTCTATATTGTTTGCTTTTCCAAAATCATTTAAAGCCTCAAAT
>JAISKS010000032.1 GCA_031260825.1 Bifidobacteriaceae bacterium | reverse complement strand
TATAATTGATGAGAATTTAATTTCAGATATTTCCGAATATATTGAAAGTGAGCAATCTCTTGCTTTTATTGATCAGCTAAATCCACTTAAATACAAAGAATATGATTTGCAATATAATGTTGATCTTAAAATTCTAAATGATTATTTGGAGGAGGAGTTCAAGGGAGAAACTTATGAACCAGTTGAGCCCGTTTTGGCCTTTAATCCTGTTGCAAATGGGTATACTGTAATTCCTGGAATAAATGGAATTCAGGCTGATGGAAAAATTATTATAGAGGCAATATCTGAAAAGTTTTCTTGTAATAATTTAGATTGTGTTCAAAAACCAATTGATTTAAGTTTGGAAATCGGTGAAACTGAGCCTATAATTTTGCTTGATAAAGCTAATGAAATTGCTACTCATCTTAATAATTATGGTAATGCGGATAATCATTTTTTCGCAGTTGATTCTGAAGGCTCAGGCATTGTAACAGCAAAAATGTCAATCGCTGATTTTGCAAGTTTTATTGATATTTTGC
Source organism: Bifidobacteriaceae bacterium (assembly GCA_031260825.1). Taxonomy (GTDB): domain Bacteria; phylum Actinomycetota; class Actinomycetes; order Actinomycetales; family Bifidobacteriaceae; genus JAISKS01. Next base: position 6,018 of record JAISKS010000032.1, on the reverse strand, counting down.
CAGATTATACAAATAGAACTTTTTCTTTCGCGCCAAACATTTCTAAAATTGATTTGTATTTAAATGATAATGTTAGAGCGCAAACTAATAGAAATCCTGATAATATAATTTATTTAACTGATCGCGCGGGGAACAGAAAAGCCCAGATAAAACGTGGGCAAGATGGGTTCACCGTAAAATCTTTTGAAGGCGTATCTCAAAAAGTTAAAGAAGCGATTGAGTCCAATCAGGCTGTAGATATTGGTCTTGATGTTGAGGTTGCCGTAGCGCCAAGAGAGTCAATTCAGAAATATATTGAAACTAATTTGAGCGCGAAAACAGTAACACTTTATGAAAATGGAAATGTCGTTGCAACTTTTCCGATTTCAGGTGGCAAGCCAGGTTCTCCGACATCAGCAGGTAATTTTGAAATTTGGATAAAATATACTGTGAAAGATTTGGGATGCGATGGACATTTGCCTTGGTGTTCTAGAAATGTGCAATGGGTGTCATTTTTTAATTCGCGCGGCGAGGCGTTTCATTCAGCGCCTTGGAATAATAGTATCGGATTTGAGCATTTGAGTCATGGATGCGTAAATATGTATACAGCAAACGCTAAATTCTTATATGACTGGGCACCAATTGGCACAGAGGTTTGGAATCACTGGTAATTTTTGAATCACTGGTATTTTTGTAATTTTTACACGTAATTTTCTAAAATTTTAGTCGATTTTTTGGCTAATAAATTGTATAATTGTAATATGACAAATAACGATTTTAAATCCAATCAACTAGGCGATGATCTGGCTCTGATTGATCAGGCAACTAATGCTGATTATAAATATGACTGGGTAGACAGCGATATTGCTGGGGAAAATGCTGAGCGCGGCATTAATGAATCAGTTGTTCGTATGATTTCGGCAGATAAAAATGAGCCTGAATGGATGCTTGAAAGACGATTGCAAGGACTTAAATATTTCAATGATACTCCTATGCAAAATTGGGGTCCCGATCTTATAAATTTTGATTTTGATCAGTTCAAATATTACGTAAAACCTATTGCTGAGCAGGCAAAATCATGGGAAGATCTTCCTGATGATATCCGTGAAACTTATGAGAAACTTGGTGTACCAGAAGCGGAACGTTCTCGCCTTGTAAGCGGCGTTGCGGCTCAATATGAGTCTGAAGTTGTGTATAATAAAATCCGCGCAGATTTGGAAGAAGAGGGCGTAATTTTCGTCGATACAGATACTGCTGTACAGGATTATCCTGACCTTTTGCGCGAGTATTTTGGTACAGTTGTACCTGATGATGATAATAAACTTGCTTCGCTCAATTTGGCGGCGTGGTCTGGCGGTAGCTTCGTGTATGTACCGAAAAATGTACATGTAAAAACTCCTCTGCAGGCTTATTTTAGGCTAAATACTAAGAATATGGGACAGTTTGAGCGCACGCTTATTATTGCTGATGAGGGCTCATTTTTGCATTATATAGAGGGATGTACAGCGCCAATTTATTCGGAAGATTCGCTTCATAGCGGGGTAGTGGAAATCGTGGTCAAGGCAAATGCGCATGTTCGATATACTACGATACAAAACTGGTCGACAAATGTTTATAATCTTGTCACGCAGCGCGCATATGTTCATGAGCATGGCGTGATGGAATGGGTTGACGGAAATATTGGTTCGAAAGTTACGATGAAATATCCTGCATGCATTCTTGCGGGCGAGCATGCGAGGGGAGAGGCGCTTACATTATCATTTGCAAAGCGCGGTCAGCTACAAGATACTGGTGCTAAGATGGTACATTTAGCGCCGAATACACACTCAACTATTGTCGCAAAATCTGTATCAGTAGATGGAGGAAGAACGAGTTATAGAGGGATTGTGAAAATGGTTTCGGGGGTTCCTAGGTCTAGTTCAAATGTCACATGTGATGCGCTGCTCGTAGATAATATCTCGCGTACAGATACGTACCCTACTAATGATATAAATGAATCCGACATCTCGATGGGACATGAGGCGAGTGTTAGTCGTATATCCGATGAGCAACTATTTTATATTATGAGCCGCGGAGTTAGTGAAACCGATGCGCTAGCTATGATAATTAGAGGATTTATTGAACCTGTTGCAAAGGAAATTCCGATGGAATATGCACTTGAATTAAATCGATTAATTGCGCTGAATATGGAAGGTTCGGTGGGTTAAATGTGTGTTAGAACTACAATAGAATCTACGCCTAAATCAGATAGAGATTATTATATTTTAATATCTGACAAAAAAACAGCATTTGCTGATATAATTTTAGATTCAAATAATGACGATATTAAATATGAAATTTACGATACAAATAATTTTAAAATTCTAATAAATCTGAATACCCCAAATGTAAATGTGAATGTATATGCGCTTTATTTAGCATCAAATTCGAGCGCAAAACTACACACAATTGTAAATCATAATGCACCTGATTGCACAAGTTTTGTACATGCAAAAGGCGCTCTTACAGGCTCAAAAGCTAGGACTTCTTGGATTGGAGATGTTCATATATCTCCAAATGCATCCGGTACATCAACAAACGAAAAGAACGAAAATTTGGTTTTAACACCGGGCGCAAAAGCAGTATCTGTACCGAATTTAGAAATTCTAACTGGAGAAATTTTGGGAGCTAGACATTCTAGTTCTATTACTAATTTTGATGATGAGCAATTATTCTATTTGACATCACGCGGAATTTCAGAAACTGCTGCAAAAAGTATGATTGTAGGCGGATTTTTTGATTCAATAATTTCAAAATTTCCAGCTGGTACAGCAATTGAAAATGTGAGAAAAACAATAGAAAACGAGTTTATAAAATAGTGAATTGTGGAGAATAATATGGTATCAAATAATTTGGAAATTAATAATTTACATGCAAGTGTAATCCTTGATGATGAGACTGAAAAAGGCATTTTAAATGGTGTAGATTTAACAATTAAACCAGGTGAAATTCATGCAATAATGGGTCCTAATGGTAGCGGAAAATCAACTCTTGCTTATTCGCTCGCTGGACATCCAAAATACAATATTACTTCTGGATCTATATCGCTTGCAGGTACTGATTTAACAAACGAAACTCCTGATGTTCGCTCACGTGCTGGTTTATTTTTGAGTATGCAATCTCCTGCTGAAGTAGACGGAATTTCGATGATAAATTTTCTTAGAACTGCACGTCAAGCTCATAATAATGAAACCGGCGAAAAACTAGTTTTAACATCATTTATGAAAGAAGTGGGACAGGCATATTCTGATTTAGAAATTGACGATTCATTCAAATCAAGATCTGTAAATGTAGGATTTTCTGGAGGCGAAAAAAAGCGTCACGAAATCTTACAAATGAAATTATTAAAACCTAAATTTATAATTTTAGATGAAGTTGATTCTGGATTAGATGTTGATGCTCTTAGAATTATTTCTCGAGAAGTGCTTTCTTATGCAAAAGAAAATAATGCTGGACTGCTTATAATCACTCATTATAATCGTATTTTAGAAGAAATTACACCAGACTTTGTTCATGTTTTTGCTGAAGGAAAAATCAAAAAATCAGGTGATAAAGAGTTCGCAAAAGAGCTTGAAAAAACTGGTTATGATAATTGGGTTAATAATTAATTTATTAATATTTTTGTGTTAATATTGCTTTATAATATTTTCTAATGTATAATATATTTAATAGTGGGCGTACCGCTGAGAAATCAGTAGTGGGCGCCCCGTGTTTTTTACTTAGGTTTTAATGTTACAAAATTCCAAATCTTTTAAATCTTATTCAGAGCAAATAGAATTGCTAGAATCAAGAGGACTAATCATCGATGATTACAATTACTTTTACAATTATTTACAAATAAAAAATTATTATAGACTCAGTGGCTACTGGTATATATTTCAAGTAAAAAATAATAATATAAAAACCTCTGATTTTGCAAATGGAGTAAAAAGCTCAGATATAATTAATTTATATGATTTCGATGTAGAATTAAGAAATATTTGCTTTAAATTAATCTGTATTTTTGAGATCTCTTTAAAAGCCTACACTGGACACGCTCTTGGAGAAACTGATCCATTAATTCATTTAGATTTAAATAAATTAAATCCTAATGCTGACGATGAAATTATTAATTGGTATAAAGATTGGACCAAAAAACTAGAAAATCATGTTAAACAATCATCCAATAAACCATGTGTTAAGCATCATAATAAGAATTATTGTGGTCAATTTCCAATTTGGGCTGCCGTTGAAATAATTGATTTCGGTTCACTTTCAAAATTATATTCTATTGCATCGAAAGATATTCAAACTAAAATCATTAAAAAGTATGGTATCGATATATCCACTGAAACTTTTGCATCATGGCTTTCATCAATAAATGATTTTAGAAATCAGTGTGCACATCAGCAAAGAATATGGGATTCGTCTTTAAAAAACAGACCAAAAATTTCAAAAAATATTGATAATGATATGTTTAATATGCCTAAACAGATCGACAATAGAAACCATAATATATATTCTGTATTAACTATTATTCAACTATTAACATTATCCATCACAGGTGAAATTTCTTATGAACTATCAAAACATATTGATAAAATAGATAATATGAATATGGTAAATTCGCAAATGATGGGTTTCCCGCTTAATTGGCGAGAATTAGAATTATGGAAAATGTCTCCTGAAATAACTACGACTATTGAATCAAATGAAGATCAAACCTCTTTTAAATTAGATAAAAAATATAATGAAAGGAATTTATGACAAACCAACTTTATTTTGACTACGCAGCTACATCACCTCGCATAGATTCTGTAATCCAATCGGAACAAGATTTCTATAAAAATCATAACTATGCAATTAAGCGTGGCGCTACAGCAAAGGGCTTTGAAGCAGACGGTATTATCGAAGAGTCTAGAGCAAAAATTGCGAAGTATTTTGGCGCGAAATTTGGATTAAATGAGTGGGGAGACTCTCAAGATGAAATCGTTTTCACATCTGGTACCACTGCATCAATAAATTTAATTTCACAAATGTTTTTAAATGCTACTATTTTAGGACCTAAATATCTAGAAGGTGGGTCGCAAAATCCGTTCTTTTTAATGCCAGGAGATAAAGTTGTTGTTACACAAGCTGAGCATCACGCAAATCTCATTCCTTGGCAACAATTATGCGTAAAACTCGGGCTTGAGCTTGCATTCTTGCCTCTTAATCCAGTCGGTGAAATCTTGCCTGATGAAAAAATCTTACGCGGTGCTAAGATTTTAGCATTTTCTGGAGCAAGCAATGTAAGCGGAGTTATAACGCAAATTTCTAGAATTGTGAGTATTGCAAAACGCGTTTCACCGGGCGTTATCACTGTGCTTGACGCTGCTCAAATCGCACAACATACTCGTCTTGATTTTGCCGCATTAAATGTCGATTTCGCCGCAGTTAGCATGCACAAACTTTATGGACCTTACGGGGTAGGGGTATTGTTTGGACGACGTGAGCTTCTCGACGCTGCACCCGTTGTAAACACTGGTGGAAGTCAGGTTGAAAAAGTCACAATGCTAGACGCTACATTTCAGAAAGCTCCCGCAAAATTCGAACCTGGTACAGGAAACTGGGCTGGAATTGCAGCATCAGCTACAGCAATAGATTACCTCGAAACAGTTGTCGGCGGCGATGGTACGAATCTTGAACTTTCTGACGGCGATAAAAATGTAACGAAACTTCTTGAAAAGTTTAATGAAATAGATGGTGTTACTATAATTGGTTTGCCTAAACCCCCTAAATCATCTAGTGATTTTACGCTGCCAACTCCAAAAAGACTTCCTCTTATTTCGTTTAGTTTGTCGAAATTAGATTCTCAAGAACAATTAATTCATCCACATGATATTGGTCAATTTTTAGATGATTCTAATATTATTGTACGCGTTGGACATCATTGTGCACAGCCAATCCATCAAAGATTCGGATTAGATAGTTCTGTACGTCTGTCTCCTGGCCCAGATACAACTGCTGAAGAGATAGATT